>JADGDY010000127.1 GCA_016744655.1 Bacteroidales bacterium
ATCAATCAATTTGCTGAAGAGTTATTGAGCACCTTCCCCAAGGAATTATCGGTGGTACATTTTGTGAATTCTGGTAGTGAAGCCAATGAGCTGGCATTAAGAATGTGTAGAGCCTTTTCAGGAGAAAAGGACATGATAGCTGTGGAAATTGGCTACCACGGAAATACCAATGGTTGTATAGATGTGAGTTCCTATAAATTCGATGGAAAAGGCGGGAAAGGCGCTCCAGAGCATACTCATATTGTCCCATTGCCCGATGCTTATCGTGGGCTTTACCAAGGAGAGGATTGTGGCGATAAATATGCTGCTCACATTCAAGAACAGGTGGGCAATATTCAAGCCAAAGGCAGAAATGTAGCAGGCTTTATTTGCGAAAGTATCATTAGCTGTGGAGGACAAATAGAGCTTCCTGAGGGCTATTTAAAAACCGCTTATCAAGCGGTGAGAAACGCTGGTGGCCTTTGTATCAGCGATGAAGTACAAGTGGGTGTTGGACGAGTGGGAAAAGTTTTTTGGGGATTCCAGCTTCATAATGTAATTCCTGATATTGTCACCATTGGAAAACCCATTGGAAACGGACATCCATTGGCTGCTGTGGTTTGCACTAGAGAAGTAGCCGATGCCTTTGCCAATGGTATGGAATACTTCAATACTTTTGGTGGAAATCCGGTTTCATGCGCCATCGGAAGAGAGGTTTTACGAGTGGTAAAAGACGAGAAACTTCAAGAAAATGCTTTGGAAGTTGGCGAGTATCTAAAATCAGAACTAGAGGCTTTATCCAAAGACTTCCCCATTATTGGAGAGGTGAGGGGACAAGGTTTGTTTTTAGGCTTTGAGTTGGTAGATCAAGAAAAAAAACCACTTAAAGAAAAAGCCGCGTATTTAGCCAATAGAATGAAAGATTTAGGCATTTTAATGAGCACGGATGGCAAAGATGTGAACGTATTAAAAATTAAACCTCCAATGGTGTTTTCCAAAGAAAATGCAGAGGAATTAATCAAGAGATTAAAAGTGATTTTTGCTGAGGATTTTATGATGGCATAGTTTCTATAGTCGTTTCACTTCGTAAGTCATGGCTCCTTTGTTTCCTAGATTATCGTAGAAACTGATAAATCTAAGCTTATAATAAAAACCATCTTTATCTTTTATTAAAAAGTTTTTTTCCGGTACAATGGTGTATAATCCATCATCAAAATTGTAGAACTTCCATGAATACCCAATGATATCAGCCTTGCTCCTAAATTCATATTTAGCAGTATCGCTTAGAGTAATGTTCAAGAAATCGTCAGAGGTTACACATGTTTGAACTTGATGAGGATTGCTTAGAACGCCAACTACATTATATGGATACGGATCTCCTTCGTTGGTGAATAGCAGCGTTGTGTATCTGGAAAATTTCAAAGTCCAATCTTCTTTTGGAGGTTCTATGGGCAAAATTCCATTCTCGAAAGACAAGTGTACGAAATTATAATTCTCGTCCTTCTCAATGATCTCAGTCTTCTCGTCTGAACCATCTAAATTGGCATAGCGAATGATGTAATTACCCTCCTCTAAATCGAGGCTAAACTTCTTAAATCCTAAAACATTGAAATCACCATCGGTTCCTCTATCTAAAACATAAACATGTTTTTTTGATACGATTTGCTCTCCATCGTTTTTATACCAAAACCCAATGGCAGTACTATCTAGGTTTCCACTGGATGCATCATATTTCATTTCTAAACCTTCTGAGGATACTACTGATTCAAAATCTGTGCTATAAGTATTCCCTGCCAGCATCATTAAGGCAGAGTTTAAAACAACATGCAAAGAATCTTCTCTACATTCGAAGGCCAAATCCCAACTAGCGATATTGTTTTTTGCTTTTTCTTGGAAAGTATTTAAATCCACAAAATTTTGATCGTAATAGGTTTCTCCCACATTAGTAATCATGGTTTCTAAATCGCCGGGAATAGGAGCGGGAACTTTTTCATCTTCTTTAAAACATGAAGATAGTATTACAATAAAAGCAATTAGAGTAATAATTTGAGTATATCTAGATCTTAACATTATTTGTCGTATTTGGTGAAATTATACTTAAGACTAACAAAGGCAGTTCTACCCCATCCTACTAGTGATGATGTGCCTCCTGAAGAACCATGGCCACTACCACCACCAGATGAACGATCCAATTGAGTATTGTCAAAAACATTCTTTATACCAGAAGAAGCAGTCAAAGAGTTACTAAAAAACCTCTTAGAAATATTGATATCAAGGTTATGATAATCCTCTTGATAAACTAAATCTATGTCGCCATTAGAGCTGTAGTATGGATCGGTATATTCCCCAACATACTTATAATTTAACGCTATACTTGCTGTGTTCTTTAAGAAGTTATAACGGATATTAGATGTTGCAACTGAGTTGTAGAAAAAATCATCAATACTTGAGGAATTATTGCTTGTTCCAGTTAGGGCATATGCTAAATTAATATGAAGATAAGATACTGGAGAATAAGAAACTGCAAATGTTCCTCCTAGAGCTTCAAATTTATCGATATTCTCATTTCTATAGTGTAGCTCATTTTCAATGTCAACAAGAACTAGGTCAATTTTGTTAAAAATCTTATTATAGAATAATGTCAATTTATATTCAAACGGCTTCTCATCATTTAATAAAACATGACCAGTATAAGCCAAATTAAAATTGTGAGCATTTTCAGCTTTTAAGTCAGGGTTTCCTTCTATTTGATGATTACTATCGAAGAAATATAAATACAATTCTTTTAATGAAGGAGCTCTAAACCCTCTAGAATATGAAAGGCGAAAACTGTTTTTATCCCAAGAATATTTAAAGTTAACTGAAGGAATTAATGGTGCATTATATTTTGTATTATGCACAACTCTAAGTCCAGGTTGAATCATTAAATTTGCAGTTGCTTTCCATTTCAGAATTAAAAATGCGGCATAATCCCCCATAGTCTCATATTCGTTTAAAATCCTTTTGCCTTTTGCATCCTCCCAAACAATGTCAAATCCCATCTGATATTCCAAAATATCACTTATGGTTCTTCTGTTATAAGTTCCCCTAGCAGTAATTGCATTAAAAACCGAAGTATCATGATCATCAGTATTTGGACTTAAATTAGTTTCTAAAGTATTTAAGTCTTTAAAATAAGTTTCTTTAGCTCTATCATAATAAGAATAAGAAAAAAGTGTTTTAAAACTGTTTAATTCAGATAGTTGATAATCGCCTTGTAAACTCCCCATTATTCTTTTTGTATTATACCAAGTATCCAAACCTCTGTTAAGATAGATTCCAAAGACATCACTTCTATCTAAAATAGTTTCCTTATACGCATCAACTTTTCCCTTAAGAATAAGTTTGTCTGAAGAATAAGAATAATGAGACGATGCATTGTATTGTTCCTTAGGCTTCCACTTCTGGCTTCTAGAATTTGGTTCGAGTGAATAGCCTTGAAAAAAGTTTCGTCCAAATGAAGCCCCTACAGCATTTTTCTTTTTCCTCCAGAAAAAATTACCATTAGCATTATAAACACCTACTGATTCATAATACAAATCAACTCCAGTTTTTAATCTAGCATATTTGTTTTCTTTGGTGATAATATTTATAACACCACCAAGTGCATTACTACCATAAATAACTGACATTGGACCATTTACTATTTCTATATGATCTACCTCAGATAGATTTATTTGGCTTAGATCAATATTTCCATCTAACCGACCAATTATTGGAACACCATCTAAAAGCACTTTTATATTTTCTCCAGAAACACCTTGGAGCTTCAATGAGGAACCTGTAGAGGGGTCATTATTGATTTGAATATTCACTTGTTTACTTAGTAATTCAGAAAGACTAGTAGATGCAGTCTGTTCTATTTCACGTTTACCTATTAATTCAATATTATAAATGGACTTATCAACAGAAATAGGTGCATTCTGACCAGTTACTATCACTTCATCAAAATCGAAAGATTGGGATTCTAAGCGGTAGTCTATTTGGTTTTGAAACTTAGAAATGGTATCAATAATGGTTTTATAACCCATAAATGAAACACTGATAATAGCTTTACCAGAGTAATTGAACATGGCTAATCCATCTCCATCGGTTACAAAATAATCGGCATGGTTGGTTTCTAAATCTCTAATACAAACATGACAAAAAGGAAGGGCATCACCTGTTTCGTCATCGGTTGTTGTGAGTTTTGATTGTTTTTGTTGTGCATTGACAAATACCACTGCAAAAACAAGAAGTATGGTTAGTAGTTTGTGCTTCATATATATAAATGAATCATCCAAAAATATTGAATATCAGGATTGCCCATTTCCTAAAGGGTGCCTGATATTCAATATTCTCCTAATTCTAATTGGGGTTTAAAATTTCCAATTATTCATCTGGACAATCTAATTTAATACTCTTTTATTTCTTAATAAATTTCTGACTACTAGAGCCTTTATCAGTGCTGATGGTTAGACTGTAAATTCCAGATTCCAATTGACTAATATTTATTTGCTCTTGGTTGAAACCTTGAGCCATCATTTGGTGATATACCATCTTACCAGAGATATCATAGATATAAACATTCATTTCTGACTTTAAATCTGTGATCAGGTTCAGTTGCTCGTTTGCTGGATTTGGATACAACTCAAACAAAGAAACTCCTTCAAGCTCTCTTACATATGTGCCACTTGATAGGTCTTTTTGAGTGAAAGAATATACACCATCAGCTGAGCCACTGTATGCAGTAAAGTATAGTTTCCAGTATGAAGAATCAGTTGCTGTTTCGTTCATTACTTTTGTAAAATACACTCTTTGTGCTTCAACAGTATATTCGCCAGAAGCAAAATCGTAAGATTTCCAGTCGCTTCCTATTTCACTAAAATTAGTTGTAAAATCAGCCTCTACATAATCTTCAAATTCGGCTTGGTCGACTTCATCAATTTGCTGAACTTGTACATATTCTGAATTGATTTGAACACCAGTAACATAATAAGGAATGGTGTAATCAAAGTATTTGGTGAATTGTAATTGCCAATCGGTTGAATTTGGCTCTTTAGAAACTACTTCGTTACTTTCTAAAGAAAAATGAAAGTAATTCATGTCTTTATACTGATCCGCTTCAATGGTAACGTCTTGCTCATCGGAACCATCTAAATTGGCATATTTAAAATTCCATGTATTAACAGCTGCATTTGGGTTGGCTTCAACAATAGCGAGTTTTTTATAATCCCCTGCCACAGTTTTAATCACGAAAAGACTATCGCCTTCAATGATATGAGTATTCATGTTATACATTCCCCAGCCTTGATCAAAAGCATTTTCAGGGTTCATATTTCTTAGGAATGCTCCATCGTATAAATCATCAATTGAGTTATACATTTGTGCCCAAGTACTTAAACCAGCTGTATCAATGCTTGCCCAATCAGCAATAGCACCATTTGGATAGGTATATAACTCCACACCATAGCCATTATTGGCTAAAATGCTTACATTGAAGTTTCCTGGAGCAAAAGCAATATCCCAGTTGTTTCTAGGAGCTGAACTTACACTTCCATCATTAAAACTATAGTATACGTCATCGGCATTTGAAGCTCCCGTTACTACTTCAACATTTGTTTGTGCAAATGCACTAAATGCAAAAAGAGAAGCTAATAAAACAGTAAAAATTTTATTCATGATATTTTATTTAGGTTGTTTTCAAAATAAATGTGATGCGGTTGATGTTTAAATAGGACTGCAAAAATACAAAGAACCTCCTCAAGCGCTTTCTAAATAACGTAAAATTAACGTTCAAGTAAAACCAAAACAAAGGTATGAATAAAATAAAGTACTCTAATACCTAATAGTTGGTATTTTAAAATTAGTCTTTTTTTTCGAATTCTTGGCTTCTTCACATATACTAGTTTAATCAGAGACATAACAAATGAACATCAGGCGGTCATGATTAAAATAGTCAGGTGACAAGGTTTATTGCTAACGGATTAAAAAAAATTACTGAAGAATTAATAATGAACACTTGAAAGTTCATCTTAGGAACAGTAAGGATTATTGCGATCAGCAATATTTGAAGTTTAAGGAATTGGCGGATAGGTAGAAAAAGTCAATTTTATTCCTCTCCATCTATTTTCACAAACACAACCTTTTCGGCTCCAAGTTTAACGACTTCTTTGTAATAGTATTTAATTCTACCGTAGGCTGTTGCAGGGTAGATATATTTCTTGAAATAATAGCTGAGTTCTATACTTATTTTTCCTTCAGTTTCCTTCACAGCATAAGTTAATGAGAAATAATCATTATCAATGTTTTTATAATCTTTTAAAACATAATCTACTTTATATCCTTCAGGTATAGTCATAATAGTTTTATAAGATCTTTTTTTAGGGTATACTAAGTCGATGGGGTATTTTCTAGTCTTTTGCTTCAATGGATATTCATCCATTATCTCATCGAAAAATGGAGAAAAGAATATCTTATCTGCTGTAAATTCTTCGTCTCTTTTTGAAGTAAATTCTAGAATCAAATCTTCTTCGATATTATCAAGGTTGGTGATTTTTATACTTTCATCATCAATCTCATCATCAGCTCCTAATAATAAATCATTAATTTTTTTGGATTCATTATTAGTATACTTTCTCTTTTTTGCCGCATCATACTCCGAGAATTGTGCTTTAACATTTGCTTTTGTTTCACCATCTTCGAAACTCACATCAAAGATAAAGCTTGTTTCTGAAGGCATGCTAGAGGTCAACTTTAACCAACGAGGATCACCATCAGTAATAACCAAACCTTTATCGTTCACGGATTTTTCAGGAATTCTATCATTAGAAAGGAATGGGTTTGTAGCATCGGCTAAATACTCTTCCCCATCAATTTTCACAACTATTAATGCATAATTGAAAAAATGAACAAAGGGATAATCATACTTAATTATTCCATGGGAACGAGTACTTGATATCACTGCTTTAGCTTCTAAACCGGCCTCTTGAAGCAAGCCAATTGTGAATAGGTTAATATTTGCGCTATTCCCTTCTTTTTCAACACTAAACTCTTTAAATGAATTTGATGTATAACTTGAATTTATACGATTCCAAGTATAATTGTCTTTCACATAATTCATAATCTCATTGAAACGTTCTTTTTCAGGTTTGTTCTTTAAACTTGCCACATCAATGAATTTTGCTGCTGATTTTGCGCTCTTCTTTATATACTTCCCAAAACTTTCATTTTTCAAACGAGATTTTATCATTTTAGGCCAAGTACTCAAATAATCAGTTTCTGTACCTTCTGTATTTATCGTTTTTATTAATTGCCAATCCATTTTCATGATATAATCATTTCTAGACGTAATAAATTTTTCGTCTCTAAAAGCGGGTACATCTTTCATCACGTAATTATGAATCATATCGTGAAATTTCACAGTGTAAAACTGTCTCTTTAAGCCAGTGGCTTGTCTAGAGTTTTTATATGAAAAGGTATTAGCTCCTTGTAACAACCATGTATATTTATAAAAAGGAATTAAATTCACCTGGTATTCACTATGTTCTACAGGGATATCCCATTGAAATTCCCAATCGCGTAGTCTAAATATATATGGTGATCGAACTTTATAACTATATTCAATGACGGTTCCTTCTTTTACTTTTGGTAAAACAAACTTTCGCAATACAATATGTTCACTATACTTCTCATCGAAATAATCATCACCTTCAAAATAGGTATGATTAATGTTCCCATCCTCTAAATTGTAAATGGTAGCCTCTAAATCATACACTTTCTCTTCGCCTTTATTGGAAACATAATAGGGCACCTCAATTTCAGCAAAATCTATTCCGGCTTCATCTAAAATTTTAATTCTTGTGGTTCTATGAAAAACAACATCGAAACCAACTTTCCCTTCTTTAAAATAAGAATGTGCAAAATCGAAAATAACATAAGCTTCAGCTTCTTTGTCTTTTTCAAAGCTAATGGTTTTTAAATTTTCAATAGAAACTTTTCCAAACTTCTCTTTAATGTCTTGTGCTACCAAAATTTGAAGTACTAAAATCTGTAAAATTAGGATAATGGTTATTTTTCTCATCATTTTTTATTTAGTCATGGGAATCATTAATTTCTGCTCACTTTTTCTTATCGATTTCATAAAATCATAAAATAGGTCATATTCCTCTAAAGGATAATTCCCGGCTTTTAAATAGAAGCTTTTTATCACTTTTACCAAGTTTCCTTCATGAATAAACTGAACCCCATACTCACCATATTTTGACTCAATTAACACATCGTCTTTCAATTTTTGAAGTCTATAGCCGTTTGGAATTTGATAAGATAAGGTATCGGTTTTATAGGTTGGATAATCTATTTGAACTGGATAATCACGGTGTTTTGGCATTTCTACTTTGGGAACATAAAAAGGCAAAACTTTAATCACAATATCCTTACCATATTCTTGGTACACTTTTGGGGAGACAGAACTATAGCTTAACTGTATTTCATCTTGACTTCCCATTAGCTGATATACAATATTGTCTGGAACCTCATAATCAGAATCCACAAAGTATTCCTTTAATATTTCCTTCTTGGCCTTTTCATCATAGTTATTATAAACACTATAAAGTTCTTCGAAGTATTTGCCTTTATAAGAATTATTAAAATCTGACTCTGCTTGACCAGCTATATTTACTTTGGTATTCACCCTTCTTACTGTTTTAACATCATCTTTTGCAAGAGAAGGTGTTCGCGCTATAAAACTATGCTCTCCATTTTGAACTAAGGCATTCCTGTTTTGGATAAATGTACCTAGATATTCCATACAATGATCAGAAGTGCAATCTAACCACATGGTATCTTTTTCGAGTGGGATATACAGAATAATATGGTTAAATTGTTGGGAGGGAAATTCTAAATCAATTGGCCTTATTTTTTTTCCTGCATTAATAGAAGTATAGTAAGCGTTTATACCTACTTCATTCAAAACAGATTTAAAATAATTACTCAATGCTTTACAATCACCATATTTTTTCTCAGAAACATAAGTAGCCGAGTGACTTTTTAAACCACCTCTTTCAATCGAAATATTTACATATCTAGTCTCTTCTTGCAAATATCTGTAAAGAACATCAATTTTTTCCTTATCAGTTTTCAGCCCTTTAGTTAATGAAGCTATTTTGTTAATCTCTTTTTGAGGAAGTTCTGAGATTCCACTATTTAGCTCTGATTTCCAGTTTCCAAATTCTTCCCAACTACCACTTGACCCATCAACACCATACTTAAAGTGGACAGGAACCACTTTTACAGTTGGAAGGTGCATGGTCCTATATGGCGCAAACTCTTCATTCTTCTTCAAGGCTCCATAGGATTCTTCCCATTTATAAACCTGTCGTCCTTTATCTTCAGTTTTTGAAGCTAAATTGATGTTTTGTTCCTTAATTTTTATGGGATAATCGAATGGAACACTGATTTCTAATACTGCCTGTAGAGTGGGAGTAGTATATAAAATAGGGTACCAATGAGCAATATCAATAAACTCTTTAGCTTTTCGCTGGTAGGAATAAACAATGGTATAAGGGTAATCGTTGTGACGTAATGAAAATTGCTTTACAAATGAATCCTCATAAAATGAGAAACTCTCCATATCACTCACTACAACAATGTCTTTCTTCTTCAGTTTACGTATAATTTCCCCACTTTTATCCTCTATATGAGCTTGGATATTTGACAATGAGCTCATACCATTTAAAGGTATCTCGATCTCGGCATATTTATTTCCACTTCTTGAATTTATTTTGATTTCAATATACTCATCGATAGTGATTTCATCTTCATCACAAGAAATTTCAGTAATGTATTTGAGGGTTTCTGCCTCAGGAATTTGAGCAACAATAGAGGTGTAAAAGAATAAAAATAAAATGATAAAAATGGTATTGTGTTTAATTGAAATCAAGATAAAAGGTTTTAATGTTATATACTTTATGCTTTGCTAAAATAGAAAATTATTATACACAATCGGTTTATGAAATATCTTTTTTGTACTTCTGTGAATTAAAGAGCGAGAAGAATGAGAAAACATAAAACATCACAAGCCAGACAAGTAAGTAACCAAATTCACAGAGGAATTAGAAAGTTCCAGCTTTTTGCGGATTCTATAACGTGCTTTTTCTAGGGTTTGAGTGCTTTGACCGGTAAGTTCTGCAATTTCTTTGGTGGACATGTTTAAACGAAGGAGGGCACATAATCGTAATTCGCCTGGACTTATAGCAGGATGCTTTTCGAGTAAATTATCGTAGAAATCGGAGTGAACTTCTTTAAACCTCAATTCGAATTCTTTCCACAATTCCCCCTCCGAGCTTTTTTTAATCTTCTTGGCAATTTTATTAATAGCGTCTTTGGTTTCGCTTTTAAGGGCATTATTTTTTACATCGTAGAGCTCCTTAGAAATAGTAGTAAGCATATCGTTCTTCTTGAGTAAAGTCATCACATTTAAGGCCAACTCTTTATTCCTCAATTCCAACTGATTCTCTGTCTTTTCCTTTTCAAGGTTTATATTTTTTATAGCCATCCTGTGCCTAGCTATCAATACCACTATAACTATGAAAAACAGTGCTATAAAAATTACTCCGATGATGATTTGAAAGGATTTCTTCTTTTGATTTGCCAATTCTTGAACTTGTAAATCTTTTTCAATTTTATATTGAAGCTCTATTTGTGTTGTTTTCCTAATGGTTTCCTCTATATTAAAACTATCTTTCAGTTGCGAATAAACAACAGAATAATGATAGGCTTTATCTTTATTCTTTAATTCATTAAAAGATTCATGAAGAAGGTCAGCCGATTCAATTTGATGTAAAGGAAATTTATACTTTTCTGATATATCGAAGGTTTTCTGAGCATATAAAATACAAGAATCATATGCTTTCACCTTAAAATAATGTCTTGCTAAATTAACTTTGCAAGCAGTAATTAATTCAATATCCTCTAACCTTTCAGCTAATTTAATGGCCTTTACAAAATACTCGAATGAGATATCATAGGCTCCGCTATTTTGATATGATGCACCCAAATTATTCAAGGTGGTACATTCCCAAAATTTACTCCCACTGTGTTCTCTATTCAGTTCCAAAGCTTCTAAATAATACCTAATACTCTTTTGATAAAGTTCAGACATACTATAAGTAGAGGCTAAATTACTAATGGAAGCTTCTAAGGTGACATAATCTCCCATCTCCTTACTCATTTCATAACACTTTGTAAAATACTCATTAGCTTTCTCGGCATTCTGTTGTTCATGATAAACAATTCCAATACCATTCATGGCCACCATCACTCCCTTTTTACTTTCAATGCTTTCAAATATTTTTAAACTCTCAAAAAATAACTCTAGGGCTTTATCTAAGTCTGACAACACCAAATAAACATTAGCCATCATCACTTTTACCTGAGCTATTTTCTGCTTGTCTTTTGACTTCTCGGCCAAGTTTTCAGAGATTAATGCATATTCAATAGCTTTTTCATAATTGGATTGTTTTGAGCTAATTTCCGCAATCAATACTGTGGTCTGAAATATTTCTTCATCAAAATTGATTTCATGCGCCAATGAATATGCTCTATCTACATGTTTTTGTGCCTCAACAGGATCAGTATTC
The DNA here is from genome assembly GCA_016744655.1 of Bacteroidales bacterium. Classification (GTDB taxonomy): domain Bacteria; phylum Bacteroidota; class Bacteroidia; order Bacteroidales; family UBA12170; genus UBA12170. The sequence continues at coordinate 11,637 of JADGDY010000127.1, forward strand.
AAAAACACACTCGCTAATCTCCGTAAAGTTTGAGCTTCTTCTTTCTCATTTTTCACCTGTTCCAAAGCCATGAATAAGCTATCGGTTTTCTCATTACAAAAACCTGAGGGAGTACAAAAGTTGATCAATAAAATAAGTAAGAGTAGTTTTTTAGCCATTATTATAAGGAACTAATAGTATTATAGATTTCAAATTTAATCTATTTATCGATTAATGAACATAATTTATTTGGAGTCCTTGTTCTTCCCTGATGGAGATAGCTTTTCTATCATCTTTTCAATTACTTTTTTTTGAAGACTATTCATCTTAATGATTTGTTCGAGATCATCATCTTTAGGCTTTTCATATTCCTGACTCGTCTTCACTTTTTTCTTAACCATAGCAATCTTGTGTTTTTCACAAGGTTAATCATTTTTACTCCGATGATTATTAATAACCTCCTCTATAAAAACTTCCTTTTCGCTGATTTCACCTAGACAATAACTAGATATTTCCAATCTAAATATTTCTATCTATCGATTTAATTGGGACTTAAGAATCTTCGTATGGTCTCTCTAGGGCAAACTCACACTTTCTTTTTATGCATAAAATTGACAAGTATTTTAATAAAGAAAAAACCTATCCACTGATTCCACTTACCGAAGCGAAGCGAGCTCACTGAAAGTAATTTCCACATATTTTTATTACAAACAATGGTCAGCAAAGCTGATCATTGTTTATAATCCGTGTTAATTTGCGATAATCTGCGGACAAAATAAAAGTATGCGTATTTGCTCTGATGGATCTCGCAATTTTTCTTTTACATCTATTAAAAAACACAAAGCTCATTTTAGTGAAAACGAAGTCAATTTCTCAAATTTTAATCCTCAACAATATCATTTTAGATAGATTTATTTACAAATCTTCTTTTTATAAAATATCGGATTTTTACAATTTAAATATCTCACTATCTGTGCTTTTCAAAAACACTATGTAGTAATTGTCTGGGTAAAAAATCAGGCAAGGTCAGTTTTTGTATTGTCAATTTATATGGTGAACAGTTTTATTCTTAATAGCATTGCCACATCGTTTGAAAATCACAAAACAATATAAAATTCAAAATAATTATTTATTAAAGCTTACAACATGAAAAAATCTACTCTACAATTGCTTCTTTTAATCTTATTCATTTCTGGAAGCATGAACATTTATGCACAAGACTACGAAGTTGAATTTGCCATTATTGACGAAGGTTTTAAACCTGAAAGTATTTTGGTAGAAAACATTAGTCAAGGAACCAGCCTCACTCTAGCCGGAACCGATATTCTACATTTAGTTGAAATTACAGGCGTTGAAGAGGTAAAAAAACCTGAGGAGGTTTTATCTCTCTACCCTAATCCTATGAATGACCATGTGATGGTAGAATTCTATCATCAACAAGCCGGACAGGTGAGTTTACGAGTGATGGACCTGTTGGGGAAAGTCATAATAGAGAAATCAGAATTCCAAAGCGAAGGATTACTCTCTTACCAAATTAAAAATATCAGCAGCGGAAGCTATATGATAAATGTGGTTTCTACAGGTTCTCATTCTGAGCAAAGCCAAACCCTTAGTGCTATTTGTATTTCACAATCATCTACAAATAAACAAGCCCGTATTAATTTTGTTTCCCATCAAATGATGAATAAAAGTGCTGAAAACATTGAAAAAAGTGTTGACGACATTATCACCATGCAATACAACGAAGGTGAAACCATTAAGTTTACAGCAAACCTAGTTGGAGAAACAGCCATTGAGGAGTTTGTTGTGGAAGATCATACATTGATAGAGTTTTATTTTGAGAACCTTGTGTTTGATATTCAAGATCATATTTACCACACAAAAGTTTATGGAGAACAAAGATGGATGACCGATAATCTATCTGCTACAATGTATAAAGACAGCACCGAAATTCCTACTTTAGATAGTGACTATGATTGGACAACGGCAACCACTCCTGCTCATGTATGGAGAAATTTTGATGAAGAAACAGCTCGTGAACAAAACTTAGGAGCTTTATACAATTGGTTTGCAGTGGAAACACAAAATATATGCCCAATGGGCTGGCATGTTCCTACTGATGAAGAGTTTGAAGAATTCGTTTTCTATATGGCTGCCAATGGTTATAATTATGATGGTAGTATTTATGAAGGAAACGATATTGATGTAGCCGGTAGCAAAATAGGTAAAGCATTAGCAGAAAAACAAAACTGGAGAACACCAGAATATGGCGAAGCCTGGGCTATTGGAAAAGATATGGAATTAAACAATTCATCAGGATTTAATGGTATTGGAGCCGATGGTAGATATATGCAAACAGGTGAGTTTTACTGGGATTATTATTTATGTAATTGGTGGACCAGTACTGCTTCTGAAACAGAATATTCTTGGACTTATTTTATGTATACCGAAAGTACTGGATTATTTAAAACTTATTACTTCAAAGAGGGAGGCTATAGTGTACGTTGTATTCAAAACGATTAAGTAAATTAGTTAAATAGAGCGCATTTATACCATTTAAATATCCGTATGATGGATAAACAAATTGAATTATATTTTTCTTAATTGAGAAATAAATTCTTTGCATAGCCATAGCTACGGAAATCATTTCTTTTGAAAAGTAAGAGAAATAGAAACGATTTATATCAATCAATATGGTTTTTAAATGGTATTATT
>JADGDY010000128.1 GCA_016744655.1 Bacteroidales bacterium
CATAAATTCCTTCATTATTAAATGTTAAAAGGATATCAGAGGCTGCACCTGAAATCGTTTGTTCTAAGCTCCCATCAACATAAATAGATGTTTGGTTGATAGATACTGCATTTGGATCTGGTTCAAACAATTCTGCAAATACTTTTCCTCCGCCACCTGTTCCGTCGTGTGCATTGTCGTTTTTTTGCTCATTAAACCAAACAAACTCATCTGTTCCACCTGTAAACTTAATACTTTTGATTCCAATATTAAAAGCTCCAGCATCCGCACTATAAGGTAATTCAATAAATGAAAGATCCCCAAAGTTTATAGAAGCGTCAAAATCTGATAATGGAATCTTGATGGTTGTCCAATCCGTTGGATAATCATTAATATATGGAGACAAGGTAAGTAAACCTTTTGCTGCAGGTCTAACTCTTATTTTGTTCCATAGGATATTAGAAGAGAAAGCCTTTAGTGTGATTTCCAAAGTATCGTTTCCTGAAGCAGAAACATTAGCATGACCAGAATAAATATATTGGTCATCGTAACCAAGTTTCAATTTTCTATATCCAGTTTCAGTATTCCAGATTCTCAAATAGGTGCTTGATTCTAAATCTATACCAGAATATTGAGGGTGAATATGTATGACTTCATTTATTAATCCTGAGTCCATGTTATTTGGAGATACAATTTGTATCTGTACAGGTGAAATAGGATTAGCAGGTGCTTCAATATGAATCTGGTGTACTGCTGTTTCAGCTCCTTGTCCGTTGAATAAATAGGCTTTTGCTTGGATAGAATGATAACCAGTATCTTCAATAGAATACTCCATTTTAAAAGGACTGAATAAATCTTCAGCAATTAGGATCTCATTATGATAGAACTCTACTTTTTCAAGAGTCTCCTCAGTAATATCTGATTCTACAAGCTCAGCAATTAATTGTCCTCCACCTCCAAGGCCATCATGTTTATTATCAGTTTTAGATTCACCAAACCATAAAAATGATTCCGTTCCTCCTGTAAATTCCATTTTCTGAATATCAATATCGAAGTATCCGGCATCGGCACTATATGGAAATTCGAATATTTGTAACCTGCTGAAGTCAATATCTGATGTGAAATCTTCCAATGGAATACTTAAGGTCACCCACTCATCAATAATTCCACCAACAGCAGTAGCATAAGATGATAAATTCATAGTTCCTTTAGAGGATGGTCTAATTCTTATTTTCGACCAATTATTAAAACCATTTTGAGCTCTCAATGTGATCTCCAAATGTGTATTTCCATTGGCTATTACATTTTGTGCTGGACCATAAACATTTGTATGGTCATATCCCATCTTAAGTTTTCTATAACCAGTATTGGTATTGCTAACTCTTAAATATGTAGGCTCGTTTAAATTAGCTCCATCTGTTTGAACCAGAATATTGAAACTTTCAATGGATTCAAATTCACTATAATCAATAGGTTGAAGTAAATAGCAGCTTAAATCTGGTGGTACTAAATATTGTAAATAGATGGCCTCGATTGATGAAAGAGAAAAGCTTCCATCATCAAAATATGCTTTGGCTTGAATATTTTGATAACCCGTATCTTGGAGGTCAAGAATAAACTGATAAGGAATACTCAAGTCAGCAGCAATCAATTGATCATTCACATATACTTCAACTTTTTTCACATTGTTATCTACTGGCACCGCAGGAACTACGCTTGCATCCATTCTATATGTTGCACCAGTTCCATCATGGAAATTATCGGTTTTGTCATCGCCAAACCATAAATAAGTATTTGTACCTCCAGTGAACTCAACTTTGCTGACATAGAGTTCAAAAGCTCCAGCATTGACACTATAAGGAAATTCCATATATGAAATGGAACTAAAATCGATGGCATCATCAAAATCGCTTAATGGGATGGTGATGGTTTTCCATTCATTTCCAATACCATCAACGTCATTTACATAAGACGATAGAACTAAAGAACCCGAAGCTTCAGGCCTGAGTTTCATCTTGCTCCAATCTATGTTGTCATTGGGATCTTTCATGGTGATTTTTAGATGGTCGTTGCCACCATAAACCACATTGATCTTTGGGTTATAAATAGAGTTTGAATTATTACTGAATTTCAACTTCCTATAACCTGTTTCATTATTAATAACCCTCAGGTAAGCAGGTTCTCCTTCAACTACACCTTCTACATTTACTTGTAGATGAAGTGAGGATGGAGCATAAAGCTCATCTGTGGCCTCCTCAAATTGTAATTGGAGGTTTTGAGAATAAGAAATGAATGGACATAGTAGTAATAGATAAAATGCGAATAATAACTTTCTCATATTTTAGATTTTTGGGAATTACAAAAGTAAAATAATTGTTAATCTTAATCTGCTGAATTGCTTAGCTAATATTTAAGTGTAGACTTTCGGTTCGTAAATGTATGATCACAAAAAAGTGTAGTTAAAAGAATCTTAATATTGATATTTTATTCTTTAAGAAAACTTGAAGAGTAGCTTACCTTGTTTTGAATGATTTTTACATGATATTGTCCTTTTGCTAGTTCAGAAATATCTATTCTATACCGATTGGTTTTTTCAATGATACTTTGGCCATTTTGATCGAAGATTTGCACAGTAAATAAATCAGAATCTAGCTCTAAATCAATATTTATTTCAGAATGAGCTGGATTTGGAAAAATAAAGCTGTTTTTAGAAAATAAACTCTCCTCAGTTGAAAGAATATGGTTTATTATTTCAATATCATGAAAGCCTTCTTCCAATCCAATAAAGGAATCTAAAATTCCATTTTCATCAGAAATAGAGGTGCTAACAAGGCTGCCATTTACTTTTATATCAAAATTCCCAGTAGATAAATCACAAGCAAAGATTCCAATATTTCTGTTACCACTTACATTGTGAATCAAATGATAGTTTTTATTGAGTTCCCCATTTGCTGAGAAAATGTATAAGGTATCTTTCCAATCAGCAATAATAGAATGTGAGTTTTTAATGGCTTGTCCGCCTGCTTCAGCAATACTTATACTATCTCCAACAGCTATTGTATGAAGATAAATAATGGTATCGGTGATTTCATTGGGTTTTACTTCTATTCTCCATTTTCCTGGAGTATAGTAATTAGAATCAGGTGGTGATAGGGGAGGGTAATTAGTTCCATTTACCCAATATTCATAGCCATTTCCTCCGATTAATGTTGTGTTTGAGTTAATGGGTAAAAGAGTTTTAATAGCTACAGATCCATTACCATTTTTTATTGTATACTCAGTTCCATCATAAGTTTCAATTTGATTTTCAACTTGAATATTGGTGATGGTTCCATTAATTTCTGGCTGTTGAGCAAAATGTGAAATCCATTTTATATCGCGCTGTTTAGATTCAATTTCCAGTAAATGTACATGATCTAAAATGATAATTCTATTGGGCTTCAAATACAGCATTCGCCTTCTAAATAAATCAAGTTTCGATTCATCATAGGATAATTGTGCATCTGCTATACTGATTTGGTAATTTTCGCCTGAAACATATTGAATCCATTCTCCTCTCTGGTTTTCGGGAAGAAAGATTTCATCATAGTTCATTAATGCAAAAGATTCAATTTGCCCACCATCATTAGAAACTTCTTGGCCATAATAGGTGAAGGTTTCTGTGGAGTCAAAAACACAAATGCTATTATGAGCAATCGTTCTTTGATAATAGTTTTTATAATGCTCCGACCCATAAGAATCATAATGCCCAGCATCAATAATTAGCGGAGCGTTTTTAAATACCGTGAAGTTATTATTGTCTCTATGTTCATGAGCTGCTTTTTTGCTAGGAGAATTAAAAAAGGTAGTCATCACTGCAGATGAATCCCATGAAGATCTACTCACCGATAAACCCACTTTATCTGTCCACCAATTTAATGGCAAGTCGGGTTTTTCCACAGTGGGCATATCAAAATCTTTATAAAGTAGCTTGTGGAACTTTACTCTTGTCCACGTTAAGAAATCATCTTGAGAATAAAACTGTACTAACCATTGGCTTCGCTGGTCGTTATAGAATTTAGCATGTAAATACATGGCTCTGTCAGCAGCAAAAGTGGTTTGACCATCACCTAGGTGAATACATTTATTATCAGGTTGGCCAAAGTATATGTATTGATTGATGCTGTTCTCTATCCAATTTAAATCTTCATAGAAGTTTTTATCTGTTCCAATTCTCATGTTCTCGAATAATTGAAACTGATCCACCAAAGACCAAGTAGCGTATGCGGCTCCCCAATTCCATCCTCCATCGTCATCTCGGTAATAGGACCAGCAAGGAATAAACCCGTTGATGTGTTTGTCATAAATTGTTTCATACCACATATTCACTGTGTCTTGTTGTGCAGAACTCAAGCCTTCAGCATTGTATAAGGTCAATGCATTTTGATTACAGAAGATATTATTCCAGGTATTGTGACTCGAGACATAGGATAGACCATAATCAGAAAGAATAAATGTATTCATAAACTCTCGATTCATTCGGTATAAGCTCTGGCTTAGGTTATCACGGAGTTCAATGGGGAAATAATCGTAACATTGATCCAGAAGCATGTCATTATCAGATAACTGTCGCAATAAGCCTTCTTTTTCGTACCACTCCATTTCCGAAAAGTTGATGGTATCAATATGATCGATGATTTGCTTAGCAATAAATCTACAGCGCTTTAAAGCTAAAGGATCCTCAGTTATTTTAAAGAAAAAAATAGTCAATAAAGATTGTGTGGCAGCATATTGCGATGACCAGTCCCATGTCCAAAGACTAGAATCTGAACCAACCATATATAAGTCAGGATCAGTTATCCACCAATTTTCATAAGCATATAAAACATCATTATAGGTATCTTGAGCTTCTCCTGGGTTGGTGATTTTTTCTTGTAACTCAATGAACCTGTCCGACTCTATCCAAACTCTTGGGCGCTCTTCATTTATATTGGGGTATTGAGCATAGTTCACTTGACAAGTCATTAAAAAAACCACAACGATGAGCAATTGATATTTCATTAGTTGTCGAGTTCTTGTTGTTTGCGATATATTCTCTTTAAACTATCCTCTTGTATTCTAAGAAAAATATTAAAACTTTCATCAGCAATGAGTTTTTCATCTATGAGGTTTTGAAAGGCATCATCTCTAATTTTGAATATCTTGGAAACTAATTTTTCCAATTGATCTGAAGTGTTGGAGATTTTTATCTCTTCATCTAAATCGATAATCTGTTGATAATATAAGTCTATTCTGTCTTTTTTCTTAAGCTTCGACCAATTGTTTAATGAACGCAATCCTCCAGTTAAAATAACTAACAGTGTGATAATTAATGCAATAACTTCGGCGTATTCTACTAGAAAACTTGGTTTTGATCGATCTAAATACATATTAACTCCACTGTGTAGCGGGAATCGTAAGGTGCTGTGATTAAAGTCTTCATGAATGATATTGAAGATGGGGTTTTCGTTTACAATGAGTGATTTATTAACCACGATTGCTTCAACCATATCATAGATTAAATCTTCATCAAGATCTGCTCTGCACACTAAAACACCAAATGTGCTAATGGTAAGAATGGGTTGTTTTGGAGTATTGACATAGGTGTCTTTCGGTATGATAAAAGGGAAAAGTGTGTTGTTTCTTAAGTTAATACCATTTACAGAACTTCCTCCAATAGCTACATTTTCTGGGTCGCCAAGAGAGAATATTTTAAGCTCTGGATTTCGCATCATCTCAACAATTCTAGGATTATTATATGATGTTACTGAGCAACTAATATCTATATTCTCACCTACAATATTATCATTAAACTTAGTATAGACAGGAGTATAGTCACCTTCATTCAGGCCATAATAGCCTAGTAATGCTTCAACAAACCAAGCAGTACCTCCTCCTTTTGGTCCAAGACCTATTTTTTTGCCTTTAAAAAGTTCTACAATGTTTTCATGCTCCAAATCTTTATTATAAATGATAAAAAGATTCTGTGTGTAAAGGGGGACAACCGTTTTAATCTGACGATTTAAATCTTCTTTAGTATAATCTAAATCATTATAATCTAGGGTGTTTTGAACAATGGCGAAATCGGCTTTGTTTTCCATTAACAGCTCAATATTCCCAAGGCTTCCAGATGCAGTACTGTCAAACTTAAAATCAATATTGAGATCTTTTTTAAGTTCTTTAACAATGGCACTTCCTGCTTGATAATTAGAGGTTCCTTTGTTTAAAGCGGCAACTACCACATTTTTTTTATTATCACAAGAGGAGAACAATAGAATAAATGATATGAATACTAATAGTGTAACGAATTTGAAGTTTTTCATTGATTGCAATCTGGTTTTGAGCTTGATTAAAAATGCAATTTATACCAAATCCTCTACAAAATGCTACTGAAAACATATTGTTTTAGAGTTTAGTATGATTTGTAAATATATAAATAAAGTCTCAAATTTTAATTGAATTATCGGGGTTTATTATGTGTTTATTTATGATTTTAATGATATCTCAAACAATTTTCATAAAGCAATAATCCTAATTCAATTTAAAATCACTCCAACCCCGAATATTATTATCTTCGCGCCTCATAATAAATGAATGATAGATGGAGAAGAACAATAACAAAAATGATATATTAAGTCCCATAGAAATAGATAGTTGTATTTCTGTATTGGAGCATCTTTTGGATAATGGCGATCAACTTATTCATTTATCCGATGAACAAAGAATGAAATTAATGATGGCGGCTGGACAATTGACTCGTCCGGATAAAGCAGAAATCAAGAAGAGAAATAAAAGCGTAAAGGTAGCTCGTAAAGCTAAAACGGTGGAACACAATCGTAAAGCTAAAGCTGCTGCTAATATCAGATCAGCACGTGAGGCTACCATTTTTACAGCACCAAAACAAATCGCTGCTGCTAATCCTAATGAGATTAAGGAGAAGAAGTTTTTAGCTTCGGAGCAAAACTGCTATGTGTGTAAGAAATTGTATACTGAGGTTCACCATTTTTACGATGCCATGTGCACGGAATGTGGCGATTTGAATTATGCAAAACGTTTTCAAACTTGCGATATGACTGGTCAAGTTGCGCTCATCACTGGCTCTCGATTAAAAATTGGTTATCATGCAACATTAATGATGCTGCGTTCTGGCGCAACTGTGATTGCTACAACACGTTTTCCGGCCGATTCTGCCATTCGTTTTGCCAAAGAAGAAGATTTTAAAGAATGGGGAGATAAGTTGCATATTTATGGTTTAGATTTAAGGCATATTCCAAGTGTGGAGTTATTTGCTTCCTATGTGGAGCAGAAATATGAGCGTATGGATATTCTGATTAATAATGCTGCTCAAACGGTGAGAAGACCGTCACAATTCTATGCACACCTCATGGAGAATGAGTTAATGCCACATCAAGAACGTTCTGAGGAGGTTAAACAATTATTATCTCACCATCAAGAGTGTATGATGCAAATTGAAGGCGCTACTAGTCCAGATGCTAAACATAATAAAGCCATGGCGGTGAGTTGGAATGGTCAGGAAGCTGGAATTGGTATTAAAGCTTCGGCACAGTTGTCGCAAGTACCTTATAAGTTTGACAATACGGAGGAGACTCAAGAAATTTTCCCTGAAGGAAAGTTAGATGCCGACCTGCAACAGGTAGATCTGAGAAAAACCAATAGTTGGAGATTGAAGCTTGGGCAAATTGAGACCTTGGAGATGATTGAAGTTCAACTGGTAAACTCTGTGGCTCCATTTGTACTTTGCAACCGATTAATTGCTTTAATGCGCAAAGACAATACTGGTAAAAAACATGTGGTAAATGTTTCTGCTATGGAAGGTAAATTCCATGGATTTACTAAGGCCGACCGCCACCCACATACCAATATGGCTAAAGCCGCACTTAATATGCTCACCCATACTTCTGCCAGCGATTTAGCTAAGGATGGAATATATATGAATGCTGTGGATACGGGCTGGGTTACTGATGAAGATCCGGTAGACTTAGCTCAATTTAAGCAGGAAAAACATAATTTTCAGCCTCCTCTAGACATTGTAGATGGTGCAGCAAGAGTATGTGATCCATTTATTGATGGAATTAACTCTGGAAAACACTGGAGTGGTAAATTCTTAAAAGATTATTTCCCAATTAGTTGGTAGATTTGTAATATGAAGAAAATCGAACTTTTAGTCCCTGCGAAGAACCTAGAATCGGGAATGGTAGCCATTAATTATGGAGCCGATGCTGTATATATTGGAGCCGATAAATTTGGTGCTAGAGCTGCAGCAGGTAATTCTGTGAAAGATATTGAAGAATTAGTAAACTATGCCCATAAGTATAATGCTAAGGTTTTTGTAACGCTTAATACCATTCTTTTCGATAAAGAATTGGAGGAAGCTGAAAAACTGATTCATAACATATATAATGCTGGAGTGGATGCTTTAATTATACAGGATATGGGGATTCTGAAAATGAACCTTCCACCTATTCCTCTTCATGCCAGTACACAAACCAATAATTACGATTTAGAACGAATTCAATTTCTCGATGATTTAGGGTTTGAGAGAATTGTATTGGCTCGTGAACTTTCCATTGAGGAAATTAGAAAAGTAAGAAATAAGACAAAAGCAGAACTGGAATTCTTTATTCATGGTTCTTTATGTGTGAGTTTGAGTGGTCAGTGTTATTTTAGTGAGGCCATTACTGGTAGAAGTGCTAATAGAGGAATGTGTGCTCAAATGTGCCGTCATCCATATAATTTGATAGATGCAGATGGAAAGAAAATAGTGCTGAATGGTCATTTACTTTCTTTAAAAGATTTAAACTTGGGCAAAGACTTGAAAGAAATGATTCAAGCAGGAGTGATGAGTTTAAAGATAGAAGGAAGACTGAAAGACCTCAGCTATGTGAAAAATGTGGTGAGCTTTTATCGACAGAAGTTGGACGAGATTTTAAATTCAGATAGTGAATATACGAAGGCCTCCTCAGGAAAAACTCAGATTCAGTTTGAGCCAGACCCAGAGAAGAGCTTCAATAGGTTGAGTTCTGATTATTTCATGAATGGTAGAGGAGAAGAATTGGTGAATCAGCTCACTCCTAAATCCATGGGGAAGAAATTGGGTAGAGTGAGGCTCGTGATGCAAAGGTATATTACGATTCGTACTCAAGAAGTCTTAAACAATGGAGATGGTTTGTGCTTTATAAAAGATGGAAAGCTTTTGGGAGTTCGAGTTGATAAAGTAGATGGAAATCATGTTTATGTGAATGATATTTCCAAGTTAAAATCGGGAATGGAAATCTATAGAAACCATGACCACGATTTTACTAAAAAGCTATTGGCTGATAAATCTGTTAGAAAAGCTAGTGCTAAAATAGAAGTAGCTGAAATTGATGGGAAACTCAGTTTTATCATGAAAGACGAGGATGGTTTAACTAGTGAATATATTCTCAATGCTTTACCAGAAGCAGCCAATAATGAGGAAAGAGCCATTAGTAATATCAAGACACAGTTAGCCAAGTCAGGAACAACTATGTTTGCTATTGAGGAGGTTATATTTAAAGGCAATCAGGCTTACTTTTTCAGAATGTCGGAGCTGAACGAAATCAGAAGAACACTTTTCGAGAAGCACGAGCAGCAAAGAATTCAGAGTTTTGTGAGAAAAGATTCTACCATGAAAATCCAAGATATTCCGTTCCCAAAAACAGAAGTAGATTTTACAGAGAATATCTCCAACGAAAAAGCCAGACAGTTTTATGCCGAACATGGCGTGACCAAGCAAGAGGAAGCTTTGGAAATCAGTATGGAAAAACCAGACCAGCTTTTAATGACCACCAGGTATTGTATTAAGCACGAATTGGGATATTGCGAAAGGTTTCAAGGTGCAAAAAATACACCACCAGAACCACTATACTTAGAAGATCAGAACAGAAAATATCTATTGAATTTCGATTGTAAGAATTGCTTGATGAGGATTCGTATGGTTGGGGTAGAGGGCTAAGTTATAGGAATGTTTTTAAATGGTATTACAATAACACTTCTTCTAAATCACGTGGGTTTTGTCGAGTCTTAAAATCGAAATAAACTCAATTTCCTTTTTTAATTATTTTTTGGTTTTTCAAACTTAACTCATTTTAAAAACCTAAAATTAGAGAAATCTATATGCCAAGAGTCAAGGTCTCTGAGCTTAGCTTATTGAGCTTGTCAAAATAGTCGAAGAGATGGTTTGTAGGGTCTTTTAATCCAAAACCCGAACCCCAATAATAAGAACATCCTCCAAAGGCCTATCCATACCATCAGTAGAAACTGCAGCAATTATATCAACAACATCTAATCCGCTAATGACTTCACCAAAAACAGTGTAATTCTGGTCGAGGTGAGGAGTGCCGCCTTTTGTTTTGTAGATTTCCTTTTGATACTCAGGAATGCTATAACGTTCAAACTTGCCATCAGCTAATTTCTTGAGGCTGTCGTTAATTTGAAAGTAGAGTTCCATATTTCCCTCGTCCATCGCTTTTACTAATTCATCTGATAAAAACTTGTTTTCTGGAAGATTTCTTGCAGCATTTACAGCTAAGTTATCATTAATACGCTCCTCAGCTTTTTGGAGGAGGCTATCATTAAACACTTTCCCTTGAACAATATAAAACTGCATGGCGCTGGAAGCACGTTTTAGGTTTCCATCTCTAGCAGCAGCCAGTACTCCTTTTTTATGGAACAGATTGGGATAAAATTCAGCATCCACCATATAAGGTAAATCCCCATTACCAAGAGTATCACCGGCTTCAGCAAATTTACTATCTGGGTCACCACCTTGAATCATAAAATTCTCAATTACCCTATGAAAGAGGAGACTATCAAAAGCACCTTCTTTAGCCAGTTTTGAAAAATTATCTCTATGCTTTGGTGTCTCATTATATAATTCCAAGACTATAACTCCTTTATCGGTGGTCATTTCAATTTGAATTCGCTCCTCCGTTTTTTCTTTTGGAGATTCAGAACTGTTACAAGCCCAAAAACTTAGGCTAATTAGGACTAGGATAATGCTGCTTTTTATTTTCATATCTGTGTTTTTTTGATTTTTATCATTTGTTCTAGATTTCCTCTGAGTTAAGAAAATCAAGTATGTGAATATGTCTAATCCCTTTGTAATCAGTAGCGAATTCATCAGATGAAACTACTATTTTTTCAAAATTATCTTCTATTTTCAAGAGGTTGCCAAATTCTCTCTCTCTTACTTTTTTATTAGGTAATTGATAAGCAACTTGGATGTATTTAGTGTCGTTTCCTTTTTGAATAACGAAATCGATTTCTCTGTTTTGATGTTTACCAATAAATACTTGATAGTCTAAATATATTAATTGATTATAAACCAAGTTTTCAAAAATGTTCCCTATTTGATTGCCATGAAAAGGAACAATTGAATGTTTTAGCCCTAAGTCAGAAAAAAAATATTTTTCATTAATCTCAAAACGCTTTTTACCAATAATATCAAGTCTTCTAACCTTATTGATGAAGAATGAGTAACTCAAATATTTTAAGTAGTTCATAACAGTGTTAACTGATAAACTTAGACGTTGTGATTTTAAAAAATCGCTAATTTTTTTTGAAGATACATAACTGCCTAGATTATCTGATAAGTATTCCAGAAGTCTCTCCATAAAGTCGATGTCTCTAATATTATATCTTGAAACTATATCCTTTAGTATAATTGTATTGTAAATACTTTTTAAATATCCGTAGATTATTTCGTCATCAAATGGCAGATGAATTAAATAGGGAAGGCCTCCATATTTAATGTATTTATTAAGAGTTTTAATATTGTTTTCTAGTTGATGTGCTTGAATGAATTCACTATAGGATAAACTATTAATATGAAATTCTATATATCTGCCAGCTAGGTGGGTGGCTAAATCTCCTGAAAGCATTTTTGCATTGCTACCTGTACAATAAATCTCTAGACCTTCACTAAACAGTTGCCTTAAAGCTATTTCAAAATGAGTTATTTCTTGTACTTCATCAATGAATATATAATTATTACTAGAATCTAATATTTTTGATTTTATATATTTATAAAGCTCATCGGATGTTTTAATTGCTTTAAAATCATGATACTCTTTGTTTATATATATGATATTTGAATTATTGTCTTTTTCTTTAATCTTATCGATAAGTTGTTTTAATATAACAGTTTTACCAACCCTTCTTTGACCAGTCAATACTTTAATAATATCCTTATTGATATAGGGTTCTATTTTTTTTAAGTATTTCTCTCTAATGAATGTTTTCTTCATAATGAACTGTTTTTACAAAAATACAAAAAGATTTCATTATACTGAAAACAAATATTGAAAAATTAAAATCTTTTCAGTATAAATATTTATTAATTAAATGAGGGTATTTTGATTTGTCCATTAAGTTTTGTTTATGGTGCTCTCTTAATCATTGTAAAAAATCCAACACCAAGTGTAAAATATCTTTACAACTCAATCTGCTATTTATGTTTATGAATGTGTGTAACTAATAGTAGGTCAGGGTATAATGATTTGTGGCACAAGGATTGAAAACAATCAAAGCAAATACAATCACTGGAAACATGAACATTACATATAAAAAGTACATAATATCGATATTTTTCAAGAATGCTAGGTGGTTCATTCAAGCGTCATTTGTCTTGGCGCTTTTATGGCCCAATATTATTACTCAAGCTCAAGAGGCGTGGAAGATTAGCGATTGCATAGATTATGCCATGGAAAACAACTTAGATTTGAATATGAAGTATAATAATATTCAAACTCAAGAAGTTAGTCTAAAGGAAAGTAAAGCCAATATTCTCCCCAACTTAAACTTTGGAAGTAACCTCGATTTAAACTTCGGTAGAAATGTTGACGGAAATGATAACTCTGTGACCTACGACCCCACATTGTCTCAAAATTACTACCTCAACTCTTCCTTTACTTTGTTTCAGGGGATGGTGAAGAAAAACAATATACACTTTAATAAATTCCTCCTCAAAGCAACAGAGCAAGAAGCAGAAGTGGAAAAGAATCAGTTGGTTTTTAAGATATTGACCTCTTATTATACTGTTCTTTATTCTCAAGGTTTAAGAGATGTAGCTGAGAGTCAGGTGAGTTTATCGAAGATGCAATTCGACCGCATGCAAAAATTAGTGGAAGTGGGAAAAGAATCTCCCATTACTGCTCAGGATTTGCAAAGCCAATGGGCCACAGACAAATTAAGCCTTACTAAAGCTCAAAATCAGTATAACAAAACCATTTTGGAGCTCAAGCAATTATTGCGATTAAGCGTGGAACAATCATTCTCCATTGATACCAATTCTACTCAAGAATTAATGCTTAATGCCAACGAAAATGTAGATTCTATATTTATCACAGCAAAAAAGATACTCCCTCAACTGAAACAACAGCAATTATTGCTCAATGCTTCAGAGAAAAGATTGGCCATTGCAAAAGGAGGTTCTTATCCATCTTTGAATCTAAATGCAGGATATAGCACTGGATTTTATGATAAAAATAAATTGACTTATGGCAAACAGCTAGAAGAAAATCAAAACCAATGGGTAGGAATGACCTTAAGAGTTCCTATTTATAATCGTTCGGTTGTTTCATCAGATATCAAAAGAAAGAGAATAGCTGTAAAAGACCAAAGGCTAATGTTCGAAAAGCAAAATGAAGCGCTTTACATAGAAATCTGGAATGCCATTGACGATTTACAATCAGCCGAAAAAGAATATCAATCCTCACAAGAACTTCACGATTTTAGTGAATTGAGTCTGAAAAATGTCACCAAGAAATTAGAAAAAGGATTGGCCAATACAACAGAATTTGAAACAGCAAAACAAAGATATATTTCAGCAAAAGCAACACTTTTAAAGTCGAAACTGGTTTATATCATGAGGTATCAGATGCTCACTTTTTATCAGACAGCTAATTGGAATCATTTGAATTGATAGTTAATAGTGAACAGTTAACAGTTAACAGTTAACAGTTAACAGTGAACAACGAACAACGAATAGTGAACAGCGAATAACGAATAGTTAAAAGTAAAAGGCTTAAAGCCAACAGCAAATAGCTAATCATAAAAAGTATTGAGGTATTATTTAATAGAATAGTATAGAAAAAACATAAGAAATCAACTTTGAGTAATAAGAGTTAATTCAAGGTTGAGAAAATAGATAATTAACAAAATAATTAATGACCGATACTTTAAAATTGCCTAAGACGAGGCTTGCGACATTTTTTTAAGCCGATTTTACTTTTGTAAATGAGAATAAAAAAAATGGAGTTTAACGAAGTATTA
>JADGDY010000129.1 GCA_016744655.1 Bacteroidales bacterium
GCATTATACACTAAAAAACCAAATGCCTCAGCTGCTTTTGCAGCTATGATTTTTGGAGGAAGCACCACTATATTTTTATCAGAGATGGCTTGGGAATTACCTATAGATCTAGATGCTAATATTTTCGGAATTAGCGCCTCGCTAATCATATACTTACTAATCAATCAAATAAAAATATCAACTAGAAATGTTAGAAATTAAAACAATAAAAAACGACCAAGATTTTAAAGAAATAAGCAGAGATGAATTTGTAGATTTCTTATTCCTACATTTAGGAAAATTTGGTGACCCTAAGAAGGATATTCAAAAGTGTTTGAATTATGCTTTTAGTGATGAAAAATCGGAAGGGGGATATGCTCTAGCGGCTTTTTATGAGAACAAATTGGTTGGTGGATTAATCATGAACAAAACCGGAATGGGTGATTATATTCCAGATTGGATTTTGGTTTATGTGGCTGTAGATGCTTCATACCGTGGAAAAGGATTTGGAAAACAAATTATAGAAAAAGCATTTAATAGTTGCGATGGAAGAATCAAACTACATGTGGAATACGATAATCCTGCAAAAAGACTCTATGAGCGTATGGGTTTCACAACTAAATATGCAGAAATGAGATACGAAAACGATAAATAGAACCATGGCTTATTTAGAAATCAATATTACTGAAATAAAGAATAATATCAGAAAGATTAGCTCCTATCTAAACAAACACGATATTCATTGGAGCCTAATTACCAAGGTGTTTAGTGGTGACAAAGATTTTATGAGTAAAATCTTAACTCCTGATATTGTGAAAGGTTTGCATTCGGTTGGCGACTCCAGACTTTCTAGTCTTAAAAACCTAAAAAAACTGAATCCAGATCTTGTTACCATCTATATTAAACCACCGGCGATGGCTTATTTAGAGGATATTGTGAAATATGCAGATATTTCCACAAATACTTCACTAAAAACTATTAAGGCTTTAAACGAAGTGGCAAAGAAGCAAAACAAAATTCATAAGATCATGGTTATGATTGAACTTGGTGAGCTACGTGAAGGAGTAAACCGAGATGATTTTGCAGAGTTTTATAAAAACATATTTGAGCTCACCCATATCGAAGTGGTCGGAATCGGGAGCAACTTAGGCTGCATGTATGGTGTTGAACCAACCTACGACAAACTACTACAACTTATTTTGTACAAAGAGCTTACTGAACTCAAACACGGTGCTAAATTGCCTCTGGTTTCTGGCGGAAGCTCCATTACTCTTCCAATGATTGAAGCCACTTCTATTCCTAAAGGAATCAACCATTTTAGAATAGGAGAAGCTGCGTTTTTCGGAACCAGCCCTTTAGATAATACTCAATTTCTAAATCTATGTACTGATACCTTCAACTTTCATACACAGATAATTGAGTTAGAAGAAAAAGATATTGTGCCTGATGGAGTGATCAATGAGGCCAATGTTGGACATACAGCAGAATTTGATGAGGATGATAATTCAAGAAAAAGTTATAAAGCCATTTTGGATTTTGGACTCCTAGATGTGGATCAAGAAGGTTTACAATCTGATGATAAAGAAATTAAATTAGTAGGCATTACTTCAGATATGACGGTTGTTGATATTGGAAATAATAAAAACAAAGATAAATCCAAGAAATATAAAGTGGGAGATCATCTTTGCCTAGACCCTAGTTATCTAGCAGTTGCTCGTCTTTTAAGTTCAAAATTTATTGAAAAAGAATTTGTGGAAGAAGAATAAAACTCAAGAATGACAAATTATTGAGCATATATTCTGACTCCAAATTAACTCTAAAATAATAGAAATGGCTAGTACTTCATTAATAGAGATCAAATGCAAGGCTATTGAAAACAATGTGCTTTTTATAAAGAACTTGGTTGATTCTGATGTGATTATTTCAGCTGTTATCAAAGGAAATGCATATGGACATGGAGTTGAAGTAGCAATTCCTGCCTTGGAATATTCTGGAGTGAATCACTTTTCCGTTTTCTCATCATCAGAAGCCAGAAAAGCCTATAAAGCAATGAAATCTTCGAGCACCCTCATGATAATGGGTTTTATTTTTGAGGAGGATTTAAAATGGGTTATTCAACAAGAAATCGAATTTTATATTTCAAATTTAAAATCCCTAAAAGCAGCTATAGAGCTGGCAAAAGAGCTTAAAACCCCTGCCAGAATTCATATCGATGTAGAAACAGGGATGAATAGAACCGGATTACTTTTAGAAGAGGTAAAACAAGCCATTCCCATCATTAATACTAATACCGATCATTTAATACTACAAGGCTTAACTTCTCATTTAGCGGGTGCTGAAAGCATTGCCAATCATATGAGAATCATAAGCCAATTGAACATTTTTAAGAAAAGGAAATCACTTTTAGCAAAAAATGGCATCCATCCAAAGCTCAACCATATTGCCAGTAGTGCAGCCACTATCTCCTATCCTGAAAGTCGCATGGACATGGTAAGAACTGGTGTGGTATTATATGGTTATTGGCCAACCAAGGAAACCTTTATTAATTATATTCATAGAAAAAAAGACAAATCCGATCCTTTAAAAAGAGCACTTGTTTGGCGCAGTCAAGTAATGGAAACCAAGACAGTTCCAGCAGGAGAGTTTATTGGATATGGCTTAAGTTATCAGGCACAAACCAAAATGAGCATCATGCTAGTTCCTGTAGGTTATTGCAATGGGTATAGCCGTTCTTTGAGTAATAATGGTCATGTTTTGATAAAAGGCCAAAGAGCTCAAGTTATTGGAAGTGTGAATATGAATATGATCCTCTGCGACATCAGCATGATTAATGAGAAAATAAACATTGGCGATGAAGTAGTATTGATTGGTGAACAAAGTGAAATGGAAATCTCATTTACCTCCTTTGCTGATATGAATAACTCCCTGAATTATGAAATCTTAGCTCGATTACCAGAAAACATACAACGGGTTTGTAAAATAGATAATCTAGAGCATTCTACTACTGAGCACTCAAAATAATACCAAAATACTTTTTTTTAAAACAACCTTCTTTTCTTCCAATAGATATCAATTTTATTAAAAAGATCGGATATATTCATCAAAAAGACGAAGTGCTTTAGATTGAAAAATAGCTTACTTTTATGCTCTAAATAGCATATTTATTATTTTAAAAAAATCACATTATGAAATACAGAATCATACTCCTTGCTCTCCTCCTCTGGAGCATTCAACCCATCTTCTCCTGCACAGTAATAGCAGTAGGAAAAAAAGCCTCTGCCGATGGCTCTGTCATTGTTTCACATACCGATGCCGGACCAGATTGCAGAATCCATTTGGTTCCCGGACAGAAATTTAAAAAAGGAAGTTTTGCACCTGTGCATTGGGGCATGATAGACCTAGGTCGTGAACTCGGTGATTATGGTGAAGTATTGGGAGAGATTCCTCAGGTAGAGGAGACCAATTCTTATTTCCAAACGGCTTATCCTCAAATGAACTCCTATCAATTAGCAATTGGTGAAAGCACATTGAGTCAAAGAGAAGAATTAAAGTTGGACAGGTCTATTTGTAAGCAAATTATGACCATAGAACAGGCACAAGCCTTTGCATTACAACGTTGTAAAACTGCCGAAGAAGCTCTGGTTCTCATCACTCAATTACTCGAAACCTACGGATTCCTACCTTCTTGTGTGGAAGAGAGTGAATCATTAGTCATTGCAGATACTGATGAGATTTGGGTTTTAGAAGTATTTAGTGTGGGCAATGATTGGGACCCGAAAAGCGGAAAACCAGGTTGTATTTGGGCAGCTCAAAGAGTTCCAGACGATCATGCCATGATAATTCCAAACTGGAGCACCATCAAGCAAATTCATTTAGAGGACAAAGCCAATTATAGAGCCTCCTCCAATTATAAACAAGAAGCCATAGACCGTGGTTGGTATGATCCAAATTCAGGAAAAGCATTCATCTGGCAAGAAGCCTATGCACCGATTCCTCGTGAGTGGGCTACTTCTCGTTTCTGGTTATTCTATGCCACCTATGCACCTAATTATGCCGATTGGCCAAATCGTTTCACGGATTCACCTTGGGATGGCGAAAACCAATACACACAGTATGTGGAGCCATTGAGTTTATATCCTTTCTCAGTAAAACCAGAACAGAAAATCTCAGTACAAGATATTATGGCTTTCCAAAGAAGTACATTCTCAGGAACCATTTATGATAAAGAAAATGCACCGGCATGGTATTATCCTAGTGATACAGGCACCATGGTAAGAAGCCCAATTGCCACACCATTCCCAACGGAAGAAATGAGGAAAGTATTGAATATTAATCGCCGTAGAAATGTAGCACGAGCTAGAGGAGAATACGGAATGATTACTCAACTTCGTGGATGGCTACCCAATGAAGTAGGAGGAATTTATTGGTTTTATGTGGACAATGCTTTCACTTCAACCTATGTGCCTATTTACTCAGGTGTAACAGATGTGGCAGAACCCTATAAGGTTTATGATCCAACGGGCTTTCAAGAAAATTCTTTTAGATGGAATGTCGACTTTGTAGATAACCTCCTCTATTTGCGTTGGCAAGATGCAGTAAAAACCTTACACGAAAAACGAGATCCATTAGAAGCTAGTTTCTTCAGTGAGCAAGCAGAAATAGATGCCAAAGCTCAAGAATTACTAAAGAAAAACCCGAAAAAAGCTCAAGAATATCTCACTCAAATCACCATAGAAAGAATGAACAAAACCCATAAGCTATTTCAGGATTTACGCTATGAGTTGATCTCGAAGTATACTAATAATAAACAGGGGATTTAGATAGAAAAAGTACTTAGAGTGCCTTGAGTATTTGAAGTTTGGTATTTAGTAGTTTTCAAAGCAGTACTTAGAAAAAGGTTTTTAAGGAAGCTAGTGTAACTGTACTATTGTCCCAAATCTTGAACAAAAGACTTCTAGGTTTTTCTGTCATTACAGGTTTCTTTTTGATTAAAGAAATGATAGGTGTTGGAAATATATTTTTTGCGCTCTTTGCGAAAAAATCTTTGCGATTACTTTGCGTGGAACAACATTTTGGATAAATAGTCTGTTAAGCTCGAATGTTATATAGAATTGAAAAAGCAGTTTCCAATTCCCTCCTTTTTCATAGCTTTACCAAAATTTAAAACAAACAAAACAGAGGAGACTATCAATGAAGCAATACACTGTAGAAGAGCTTAATGAGATTTTAAAGGGAGAATTAGTAGGAAGCACGAGTCATAAAATAGATGGACCCGAGCAGTTGGAGAAGGCCAAAGCAAACCATGTCACCTTTATCGGAAACAGAAAATATGTGAAACTTTGGGAAGCATCTAAAGCCAGTATTGCTATTGTAAATCAAAATCTGAAAATAGAAGCAGGTGAAAACCGAGCCCTCATCAAAGTAAAAAATGCGGATTTGGCTATGGCTAAATTATTAGAGGTTTTCGATCCAGGCCCTCCTCAGCTCGAAGAAGATATTCATCCAACGGCAGTGGTTCATGAAAGCGCAAAGATTGGCCAAGCTTGTAAAATTGGAGCCAATAGCTATGTAGGTAAAAATGTGGTTATAGGTGATGGTGTAGTTCTTTATCCAAATGTGACTATTCTCGATGACACCGTGATTGGCCCAGCAACTGTGGTTTGGTCTGGCACCGTAATTAGAGAAAGAACAGAAATTGGAGCCTATTGTATTTTCCATACCAATGTGAGTATTGGAGCCGATGGTTTTGGTTATCGCCCTCGTGAGGATGGTCAAGGACTTCACAAAATCCCTCAAATTGGAAATGTAGTTATTGGTAATGCCGTTGAAATAGGCGCCAATTCTTGCGTTGATAGAGGTAAATTCAGTTCTACGATCATTGGCGATGGGTGTAAGATTGACAATCTGGTTCAAATTGCTCACAACTGTGTTTTAGGTCGTGCATGTATTATGGCAGGAAGTAGTGGATTAGCAGGCTCAGTTACCCTTGGCGATGGTGTTATCATTGGTGGCTCTGCTAGCATAAAAGATCATACTACAATACACTCAGGTGCAACTGTAGGTGCCGGTTCCGGTGTAATGAACGATGTTCCAGCTGGAGGCACTGTATTAGGTTATCCTGCCACAGAAGCTCGTGAAATGTTGAAACAATGGGTGGCATTGAGAAAATTAGCAAAGGGTTAAAACTTGATATTCATTTTTGAATAGAGTTTCAGCTTCTCGCTCTCCTCAAAAAGTATAAACCTCATGGTATACAATGAGGTTGAGACTAGGTACATTTTGTAAAAGGATTCCTACATCGGGTCTAGCTGTGAAAAAACAATAGTTTTGTGCAGCAGATGAATAAATCATCTACCTTTAAAACAAGATATACCATGAAAAAATACTTATCAATTCTTTTCTTATTAATCGGGCAGATAATTATTGCTCAAGATATCACTACCTTTCCATATCAAACTTCTTTCGAAGAATTGGAGCATAATTTAGTAGAAGAATATCCTGAGGGTTGGACAGCAGAGGACTTTAATACCATTGAATATGGAAACCAAACATGGCAAACAATAAAAAATTCTTCATCAAGTATAAATGCTCACAGTGGAGAAACTGCACTTCATATGATGAGCCACTTCACCGAAGATAATAACGATTGGCTTTATACACCAAGTATTGGAATGGTAGAAGGAGAAGTATATACTTTGAAATTCTGGTATACTGCTAAAGTAATGTCTGGTACTGTTGAACAAATAAAAGTTCATGTCGGGAACGAAAACACAGCGGTTTCTATGCTAGAAACTGCCGAGCTTTGGAAAGATGAAAATGTGAATGAAGATGTATGGAAACAAGCTGAAATAACATATATTGCTGAAACAAGTGGAATCTATTATTTTGGATTTCACTATTATAGCCCTCAGTTTAATTTTATTTTTATTTTAGATGATATAGAAATTCAAGGCTCAAATACCCTAAGTTTAGAAACACAAGAAGAGGTTAATTTCCAGGTTTTAGGAAATCCTGTTCAATCAGAAATTAAACTTGCTCTACAAGTTAAAGAAAATACTGTAGTGAATTTATATAGTATTGATGGAAGTTTGATAAAAACACAAAATATAACCAAAGGAAGTTCCGAATTACAAATTAATGTAGCTGATATTCCTCAGGGAACATATTTCTTAAATTTGGTGGGTAATCACCAATCGAAAATGGAAAAGATCATCATATCAAGATAATACAGAATAACCAAAACCTGAAAACCACCTTTATCATTTATTGATTTTGGTGGTTTTTATATTTCTGATATTAACTAAAATCTTTAATGCATATTATGGTTCTATTGAGTCAAAGAACAATATTTTTACCAGATTCTTGTTAGTCCTAGGAAGCTTAATATCTTTGTCCCTCATAATTGAAAAACCATATGTTCAAGATACGAAATATATTTATAGCACTAGGGATACTCCTCTTTTTGGGTTCTTGTGTTTCTAGTGGACCAAAAGGCATGCGAAAGAAGAGAAAGAAAAAAAACTGCAACTGTCCTTCATTTGGTCAAGTAAAGGAATCAACTACCTACTATTATCAAGCCTAAGGCATAAATGATAGAAAAAAAACATCGAGAAATACTTTCCAAACACCTTCCAGAAAATGCATTGGATTTGTTTATTGCCTACATCAATGTGCATCCAATAAACCTAAAAATCACCAATGCACGGTCTACTAAACTTGGAGATTTCAGAGCTCCTTTTCGAGGACAAGGAGCAAGAATATCTGTAAATGGTGATTTAAACTCCTATTCTTTTTTAATCACTCTGATCCATGAGTTGGCACATTGGGTAATTTGGGAGAAACACAAAAACTTCAGAAGCATTAAACCACACGGGAAAGAATGGAAAGCAGAGTATAAGACCCTAATGGAACCTTATTTAAACAATTCTATCTTTCCAGAACCGCTATTTACGGTTTATAGAAAACACATGTTCAATCCCAAAGCTAGTTCTAGTTCAGATATTGATTTAATGAAAGAATTAAAGAAGTTTGACACTAGAGCTAACCATCCTATTCTTGCTGACCTTGATCTAGGTTCTGAATTTCAATTTAGAGGAGCCATTTTTCAAATCATCAAGAAAAACAGAACCCGATTTCTTTGCCAGGAAAAAAGAAGCAAAAGAAACTTTCTCATTCACTCTATGGCAGAAGTAATACCTCTCTAGCTAAGCATTTGTGTAATCAATCACAACAAACTATATTTGCCGAACTAGATTTATTACTGTTTTAAATTTTAAAAAATGACTACCCCTTATAATTTCGCCCTTATTGGAGCAGCAGGATATATTGCTCCACGACATCTAAAAGCCATCAAAGACACCAATAACAACTTAGTTGCTGCACTCGATAAATTTGATAGTGTTGGGATTATGGACAGTTATTTCCCAAATGCAGATTTCTTTACTGAGCCAGAGAGATTCGATCGTCATCTGGATAAATTAAGACGGATGGATAAAGGAAGGGAAGTGGATTATGTGAGTATTTGCTCTCCCAACTATCTTCACGATTCCCATATTCGTTTAGCCTTACGTAATGATGCCCATGCCATTTGTGAGAAACCAATTGTTTTAAATCCTTGGAATGTTGATGCTTTACAAACCCTTGAAAAAGAAACAGGTAAAAACATTTACACCATCCTCCAGTTACGTCTTCACCCATCTATCATTGCATTAAAAAAACAAGTGGAAGAAGGCCCAAAGGACAAAATCTATGATTTAGATCTTAGCTATATTACCTCACGTGGTCGCTGGTACCATATCAGTTGGAAAGGCGATGTTGAAAAATCTGGTGGTGTCGCTACAAATATTGGTGTTCACTTCTTCGATATGTTAAGTTGGGTATTTGGTGATGTAAAAGAAAACCTAGTGCATTGCTTAGAAACTGATAAAGCTTCTGGATACTTAGAATATGAAAAAGCTAGAGTAAGATGGTTCCTAAGTCTAGATGAAACAGATATTCCTACTGAAGTGAGAGCTACTGGTCAAAGAACCTTTAGATCGATCACAATAGAAGGAAAAGAAATAGAATTCAGCGGTGGTTTTACAGATTTACACACCTTGAGTTATCAAGATATTCTAAATGGAGGAGGCTTCAGATTAGAAGAAGCTAGAAACAGTATCAATACCGTCTTTCATATTAGAAACAGTAAGCCAATGGGTAAACGAGGTGATTATCATCCTTTCCTCAAAGACGCAGGCTGCAAATAAACATTAGCCATGAGTTTAGTCTATCAATGGTATGCCATATATACCCGTTCGCGTGGCGAAAAAGTAACCGCAAAATTACTAAGCGATCAAGGGTTTGATGTCTACCTTCCCTTACAAAGAAAACTGCGACAGTGGAGTGATAGAAAAAAATGGGTTGAAGTTCCCTATATCAATTCTTACGTCTTCGTAAAAACCAGTGAAAAAGAATATTATGACATCCTTAACACCCAAGGTGTGGTTCGTTATGTCACTTTCAATGGTAAAGCTGCTGCCATCCCAGATTGGCAAATAGAAGCAATGAAAAAGGTTCTTACTTCTGATGAGCATGTTACTTTTAGTGGCCATCGTTTTAGAAAAGGCGAAAAGGTCTTAATAGAAAATGGAGCATTAATGGGCCATCATGGTGAAGTAGTAATGGATAGCGATGGTAAGAAAAAAGTCATGATCAGAATTGGAGAAATTGGTATTTCTATGATGGTTCAACTAGACTTAAGTGATGTGAAAAAAGTAGATTCTTAGGTGTTTTCACTCCTCTATTTTCTTTTAACTCCCTTTTAACAACAGGCCATTTCTCTTTTAATTACCTTAGCTTTCTAAATCTAAATGAATCATTATGAAAAAGTTATTGTACGTTGTTCTGGGTATCATTGCCTTGTTTTTTATTGTAGCAGCCTTTGCACCAAAGGATTATTCTGTGGTGAGATCTGTCGAAGTAAACCAACCATTAAATGTTACTTTCAACTATGTGAAACATCTTAAAAATCAAGATGAATATAGCAAATGGGCTATGGTAGATCCAAATATGAAGAAAACATTCAGAGGAACCGATGGTACCGTAGGATTTGTATCTAGATGGGAAAGTGAAGACGAGAATGTTGGTGTTGGTGAGCAAGAAATTATCAAGATTGAAGATGGTAAACGAGTAGATTTTGAGTTGAGGTTTGAATCTCCTTGGGAATCTGTTTCACCTGCATATATGTTAACAGAAAGCATAAATGCAAATACCACAAAAGTAGTTTGGGCTTTCGAAGGCCATATGGACTACCCAAGCAACATCATGTTACTATTTATGGATATGGAAGAAATGTTAGGTGGTGATTTACAAACAGGATTAGATAATTTAAAGAAAAACTTAGATTAAGGATGGCTAAATACGAGCTAAAAACTAAGGTGAATGATAAAGACGTAATCGCGTTTTTAGAAAAAATGGAAGATGAGAAAAAAAGATCTGATAGCTTTGAGCTGTTGGATCTTTTTATTAAAATCACAAATGCCGAACCAAAAATGTGGGGAGAAAACATCATTGGTTTCGGAAGTTACCAATATAAATACGACTCCGGTCAAGCAGGAGAATGGTTTAAAATAGGATTCTCACCTCGCAAAGCTAAATTCAGTCTCTATGTTATGAGCGGCTTTAACAAGCTAGAAGATCAGCTGGAAAGATTGGGGAAACATAAGGTCGGAAAATCATGCCTCTATGTTAACAAACTAAAAGATATAGAAATCAGTGTCCTAGAAGAATTAGTTCTAGAATCTTTTAAGCATTTGAAGTTTAAAAAATAGTAGTTTAGATGACGAAATATTATCACTGTAATTTACATAAAAAAACACAATACTCTAACAATCTATTGGTTAAAGATCATGCCACAGTGTAGGAAAGCTGCCATACTATATTAAAAAATCTTCCTATTCTTTTTACGATATTCAACAGGGGTTTGTCCAGTATGTTTCTTGAATAAGCGATAAAAGTAGGAGATAGATTCAAAGCCACAATCGAAACAAATGGATTTTATTGAAGAATTGGTCATGATGAGCTGTTGATTGGCATATTGCAATCTTGCCTTAATAATGGTTTCTGTTAGTGTTTGCTTTAAGTGTTTTTGCAAAACTCTATTGATATGATCCACAGAGCGATTTGCCAGCATTGCAAAACCACTTGCCCCTAACTTAAGCTGCTCTGGAGTATTGAAGTTCTCCAAAGCATAGGCCAACCAATGTGGTATATGATTCTGTTGCTTTTCCATGCAATTGATCATTCTGAATACCTGAATCATCAGATAATCCAGATGTAGATAATTTCTAGATTGTCCCATTAATCTATCAGTAATTGCCGATAACTCGTTGAGTTGGTCTGAATCCAGTTGGATGGTAAAGGGTAATGTTTCTTTTGACCAAAAATAGTTCTGGCTCTCGGGGAAATATCGATCCTTCAAATAGTTCAAACTGTCTTTATAAAAAGCAATATTGGTAATCACCATACTTTCTTGGTTTTTATTCAATTTGAAAGTATGTAAATCTTCAGGGCGAATCATACAAAGACAACCTGTTTTTAGAGGAGTCTCAAGATTGTTAATCAGGTGAATCCCACTGCCTTCTTTCACCCAAAAAATCTCACAAAAGCCATGGTGATGAAGTTGTAAATCGTTTTTTGAGTTAATAGTAGTACGAGCCACATGAAAAACCTCCTCTTCATGGTCTAGAAATGTATTTAACTTAAAACGATTTGTTGGCATCTTGCAAAGGTAAAGAAAGAGTTATAATCTAAGCACGATAACCGATTTATCTCTAACTATTGGTTTTTGATGAGTTTAAAGCACAGCCAAGGGCACCAACAATTTGTGGGTTTTCTGGTACCAATACCTTCTGGTTAAAGGATTCCTCCATCAGGTTTTTTATCGCCATATTTTTTGCAACACCTCCTGCTAATGCCAGATCGCTTTCTATTCCAACTCGTTTTAATATTGCAGTAGATTTCTTGATAATGGAATGATGAATTCCTTTTGCAATGCTATTTCTGTCTTCTCCTTTTGACAGCATGGAAACAATCTCTGATTCTGCAAATACAGCACACATACTATTAATGTTAGCAGAATCCTTACTACTTAAGGCTTTTTCACCAAACTCATCTAAGTTATAGCGCAATGCCATAGCCATAATTTCAAGAAACCTCCCTGTTCCTGCAGCACATTTATCATTCATCTCAAATTTTCTTACTCTTCCTTTTTGATCAATTGAGATGGCTTTGGTATCCTGACCACCGATATCGAGAATTGTTCTTACACTAGGAAAAAGGTAATGAATTCCTGTTGCAAATGCTTTTATTTCACTGATTACTTCCGCTTCAAAATAGTCTGCAAACAAATGCCTGCCGTATCCTGTGGCCGTGATTTTATCATAGGATAATTCTTGAAGAAGCTCCCTACAACTATCAATTGGTGTAAAAGTATTATTTACAACCTTTGAATATATTATACTGTTATCCTTAATTAAAACAACTTTAGTAGTTCTCGATCCTATATCAATTCCAGCTGATATCATTAGTAATTTAGTTTTGAATTCTTTCAATAAAGGCCTCTATTCTAGTTTTTAATTGCCCAACATCCTCTTGGCTATAATCGGTTTCAAGGTTTAATACTGGAATACCATCTTGTTCCAGGTTTTTCTCAAAACTAATAGCTTCTCCTTGGTATGGTTGACAAAACTGAATGCTATACTGAATAACTCCATCCACTTTGTATTTCTCATTCATCTCTTTAATATGTTCTAATCTATCATTGTTTGGTGTAAATACAGCACAATCAATTTCAAAATACCTATCCACAATATTATCAAACAATCCATCGATAGTATCTGCATTGCAACTAGTTAGAACTTGTGTTCCTCGTTCTCCAGTACACATTTCTTCTCCAACAATTGTAGCTCCTGAACTTTCAACTATATGAGGAATCTTCCAGTTTGGAACTGCCATGGGGCTCCACTAATTAAAATTCTAGGTGCATCTTTAGCAAATACACCCTCCCCTTTACCTATTCTTTGTTCCAGTTCATCACAAATGGCATTTACCGAATTAGTGAATCGCTCTGGGTCGTCGTAGAAGAATACTTGGTTGGCTAGAAGAACATCGAGACCAGAAATAGGAACAGGATTGGCTGCTCTCAACTTAGCAAGCCGATGCATGGCTTTTCTCTTCTTGTTTACAGTTTCAATGGCATTTTTTAGATTATCTATTGTCAGTTTCTGGCCTGTTAATTCTTCAAGAGATTCAGAAAACTTAATATATTCGGCTTTTAATAGTGCTTTACCTGATTCCGATTTCATTTGTGGTAAATCCATCACATATAAATTATCCACTATCTCGCCATAAGATTCGTAAGCTTTTTTCTTGCCATCGCAGGTGTTTTCTCCAACAATAATGTCAGATGCTTCAATATAAGGACAAACCTTTGCAAGCTTAAAACCAAAAGCAGATTTAATTAATGAACAGGTGTTTCTTGGAATGTATTGCTCAGCAGCATCGAATGCCAACTCTGCACCAGCACATAATCCAACACAAATAGCGTTTAGGGCTAACACAATTTCTTCGGGCACAAATACGCAAAAAGTTCCTACAACTTTACGGCCTTCTGCTTTGGCGTCCATTAGTTCTTTAATTCGAAGCCCATGTATTTCGCTGATCACAAAATCGAAGTACTCCATTCCCTTTGGTCGGTTTTTTTGGCTTAAGAATAAATCTTGATAAGCCTTACCCACAATTTCTAAAACAGCTTCATGCGTTTTAAGGTCTAGTCCTAAACCAGCCCACATTTCGTTGTAATCTGACATAATTTTTTAATATTTAAAATTAATGAATGGTTATTAGTGCTTTTGGTTAGAGTTGAAAATAAAATATATAATAGTAATTTGTTATTTTGTTTGATTTTAATGAAAGATATTGGGAGAGTTTTAGGAAAGACATAGTCGTGCCATATGGCCCTAAAGCAGAATTGAAATATGAAACTGACAGCTTTCACAATAAACTATAAATAAAAATTTACTGGATCAATGTAAGGAACAAAAATAAACACAGCTATTTTGAAGTATTTATAGGTTCAGATAAACAATTGATTCATACATAATCCATTTACTTAAATGAGTTCATGCACAATAATATTTACTTAATAGGAATGTTCAATGCCGATCCAAATTTAGTTTTTTTTGAAATAGCTTTACTATTGCTTAGAGAATATTTTTAAAAAGAAAGTCCTCTTGTAGCGCCAATACAATGATGCTGTTTTCTTAATTCTATCAAGCTCAAGTAGTATATG
>JADGDY010000130.1 GCA_016744655.1 Bacteroidales bacterium
TTGTGGAGTTCTAGGGAAAGGAATGACGTCACGAATATTCCCCATACCAGTTACGAACAACATCAATCTTTCAAAACCCAATCCAAATCCACTATGAACTGCAGTACCAAACTTTCTAGTATCTAAATACCACCACATTTCGTCCTCAGGAATATCCATGGCTTTCATACGTTCTGTTAGCTTTTCTAGATTTTCTTCACGTTGTGAACCACCAATGATCTCACCAATCTGAGGGAATAGAACATCCATTGCTCTTACCGTTTTTCCGTCATCATTTTGCTTCATATAGAAAGCCTTGATATCCATAGGGTAATCGGTAAGAATAACCGGTTTTTTGAAATGCTTTTCTACCAAGAATCTTTCATGCTCACTTTGTAAATCAGCACCCCAACCATCTATTAAATATTGGAATTTCTTTTTCTTATTTGGCTTAGAGTTTCTTAAAATCTGTATGGCCTCTGTATAAGTTACTCTCTCAAAGTCATTAGCTAAAACGAAATTCAACTTCTCAATCAACTCCATTGAACGCTCGTCAGCTTTCTTCCCTTTTTCAGATTCCTCTAATCGCTTGCTCAGGAACTGCAAATCATCCATACAGTTTTCTAGAGCATATTGTAGTAAATATTTGATGAACTTCTCTGCCAAATCCATATCCTCCTCTAAATCAGCAAAAGCAATTTCTGGTTCAATCATCCAGAATTCTGCCAAGTGTCGAGTGGTATTTGAATTTTCAGCTCTAAAAGTAGGACCAAAAGTATAAACCTTACTCATGGCCATACAAGCAGTTTCTACTTCTAATTGACCTGAAACAGTTAAATTGGTTTCTTTACCAAAGAAATCCTTTTTATAATCGATATTACCTTCTTCTGTAAGAGGAGGGTTTTTAGGGTCCAATGTTGAAACATGGAACATTTCTCCTGCTCCTTCAGCATCACTACCTGTTACAATTGGAGTATGGATATTATAGAATCCTTCTTCTGTGAAGAATTTATGTACAGCAAAAATCATGGAGTGTCTAATACGTGTAATAGCTCCAAAAGTATTAGATCTAAAACGAAGATGTGCGATATCGCGTAAAAACTCTAAACTATGTTTCTTGGCTTGAAGCGGATATTTTTCAGGATCTGCAGCACCTAAAACTTCTAGTTTTTCAGCAACAACTTCAACTTTTTGTCCACTTCCTTGTGAAGCTACTACTTCTCCATCTACCGAAATAGATGCACCTGTAGTTACTTGAGCCAAATCATTTTCATTAAATTTTTCCAAATCAACAACGATCTGGACACTATGAATCACAGAACCATCATTAAGAGCTACAAAAGCCACATTTTTACTACCTCTTTTAGTACGAACCCAACCTTTTACGTTCACCTTTTTTCCTACCTCTGCCTCTTGTAGCAGGGCTTTAATCTCCGTGCGTTTCATCGTCTTATTATTTTAATGAAGTGCAAAAATAGAAAATAGAATGAAACGAAGCATTACTAAATAATTAATTGTTATACGAAGGATATTCAAGGCGGTCTTTCAAGATGCAATCATCCTGTGTTTTACTCTTATTTTTAGAGTTTTTTTAAGCAAAATATTACCATATTTTCACTTACCCAATCGCCTCCTAAAAATATTATCTTTGCCGCCATGGTTTTAATAGATACACATACCCATTTATATTTGTCACAATTCGACGAGGATCGTGCAGAAATGCTTGAAAGAGCATCTCAGGCTGGTATAAATAAAATGATACTTCCCAATATTGATAAGGAATCTATACCTCAAATTCAGAAAATGAGGAAGGAGTTTCCTGAATATTGTGTTGCAAGCATGGGTTTACATCCTACTTCTGTAAAGGAAGACTTTGAGGAGGAGCTAAAAGCTTGTTATGAGGAATTAAAAGCTGGGAAATATATAGCTGTAGGAGAAATGGGAATCGACCTCTATTGGGACAAAACTTTTTATGAGCAGCAAAAACAAGCATTTAAAGAACAGGTAAACTGGGCACTAGAATTTGACCTCCCATTAATCATTCATTCTAGAGATAGTTTTGATGAAATATTTGAACTGATGGATGAAGTTTGGAATCCAAAACTAAAAGGTGTGTTTCATTGCTTTAGTGGAAACAAAGCCCATGCTGAAAAAATCATAAACGACTACCAATTTAAACTGGGAATTGGAGGAGTCTTAACTTTCAAAAATTCTACTCTTAGAGAGGAGATTAAAGATATTAACTTATCAAATATGATATTGGAAACCGACGCTCCATTTTTAGCACCTGTTCCATACAGAGGTAAGCGCAACGAGTCGGCTTATGTAGCTTTAGTGGCGCAAAAGCTGGCAGAAGTAAAAGGAATTACAGTAGAAGAAGTGGCCGAGATTACCACTAAGAATGCAAAGGATTTATTTAATTTTGAAAACAATTAGTCATGGAGAATCAAGCTTCAATTTTAGTGATATACACAGGTGGAACAATAGGGATGTTTAAAGATGCCAATGGCTCATTAATTCCTGTTGATTTTAATGAACTTCACGATCACATTCCATCCCTGGATTTATTCAACTTTCAGATTGATTCTTATTCTTTCGATCCGATAATTGACTCAGCAAATATGAAACCTGAGCTTTGGGTGAAACTGGCTGAAGTGATACAAAAGAACTATGAAAATTATGATGGATTTGTGATTCTTCACGGATCCGATACCATGTCGTTTACAGCTTCTGCATTAAGCTTCATTCTTGAGAATCTAAACAAACCAGTTATCATAACTGGCTCTCAACTTCCGCTTGGAATACCTAGAACCGATGGCCGAGAAAACTTTATTACCAGCTTAGAACTTGCTGCTGCCAAACATGAGGAAACACCTATTATTCCTGAGGTAGCCATCTATTTTGAAAACCAACTTTTCAGAGGAAATAGAACCTATAAATTCAATGCTGAAAACTTCGAAGCCTTTAGGTCTGTTAATTACCCTCCCCTAGCCGAAGTAGGTGTTAATATTCGCTATTGGGAGAACAACATCAGAAAACCAAATTTCAAGAAACTAAAGATCAATAATAACCTAGAATCTGGAGTTTCTATTATCCGTTTATTCCCTGGGATCACCCCAGAAATCTTCCACTCTATGCTCAATGCTGAAGGATTAAAAGCAGTGGTATTAGAGACTTTCGGCGCCGGAAATGCTCCTACAGAAAAATGGTTTGTTGATGAACTAAAAGCTGGCATTAACCGAGGCTTAACTATTATCAATATTAGTCAATGCCGTGGCGGAGCCGTTGAAATGGGGAAATACGAAACCAGTTCAGAGTTAAAAAGAATCGGGCTGCTTAATGGAAAAGACATGACCACAGAAGCTGCTATCACTAAGCTAATGGTCGCTCTTGGGAAATACTCCGACAAAAAAGACATTGCTCAAAGGATGGAAACTGATTGGCGTGGAGAAATGACGGAGTAATCTATGATCTTTTGGCTAGTATTTTTTCTTTATCACCCTAGTTCTGTATCATTTGACTGATTAATGAAACACTAAAAATACTCAATAGAAACCAGCCTAAAAAGCCTTCGAGTATAGTTATGTATCTTGAAATTCCTTTTACAGGAATTGCTCCAAAACCAAGTGTAGAAAAGGCATTAATACTTAAGGTAGTAGAATTTAATGCACGTACTAAGCCCAAATAAAACAAATAGACGATTAGTGACATGGATACAATAGAAGCAACAAATACCTTACGCTTAGGGTTTAAATCCACCCATCTGCCTTGAAGGAGTTCTGTTCTTCGATACATAAAAGTTAATATTTTATGTCTTACTATCGAAAGTAAATATAAGGGCTTTCCGAGCAAAGTGATAAAAACAGGTAATTCAGCTTTTCCTTCTTGCATTTCCTTTTTATAGTCAGCAAAAGTTTTAAAATCCTCAAGGTAATTTTCTGTATAAAAATCTTCTAACCTTTGTTCCGATCTAAAGTATTGCATTACTTTTTGGTGCTGCTTTATTAGAAACGACCGGTTAATCCCATCCCATTCACTATAAAAAAAGAAGTATACTGCAGCAAATACAAGAATCACCCACATTGATATAATAAGTGATTGGACTGGATTGGTCCCATATTCCGAAAAGATTTTTAAAAACTGATTGAAACGCCAATTGAACCAATTATCAGTGCTTTTGTCATTTTCATACAAATAATGATACTTCATTGTCTCCATATCTTTCATTTGCATATAACAGGCATTGGCTGACTCTATATCACCCTGAGTTCTATACATTGAATAAAACTTCCTATAAGAGCTATTTAACTCATTGAAAATATGAACATCAGATATTAATGTATCTGTTTTATGAGTAAATGGAATTTTGTTGTAGTTTGCATAATACGCTAGCCCAACAGAATCAATCTGACTCCAATTAAATGAAGAATTGTCTTTTGGCAATGTAAACTTATATACCCCAATAGGTTGATCAAATTCACAATTTAGAACAGTAAGATTCCCTTTAACAGAGCAACCAATGAAGTCAACAATACAATCAGAAAAGTCGATTCCTTCGAAACCTATCATATCATATTTCCCACCATCAAAAGATATAATTGGAGCAATATCTGACGGCAAAATCTCGCAATCTAATAAATAGAAGTTGTTCACACTTCTATCTTGTAACCTAATGTTAAAGAGATATTGATAAGATTGGTTTTCTTTTTCGCCACCAAACATATGAGTTCCCTTTACAATTCTATGATCAGTATAAAGAGAACACTTCTCCATATAAAAAATACCGATATCAGATTCGTTGATCACCACTCTTTGCTGAAGGAAACAATACCTAAACTCTAACATTTTAAAGTCACAAAGTTGGATATCGAGACCTTGTTCAAAAGAACAATTGTAAAAAATAAGCTGTGCAGCTCCTTCGCAAAAAATGAAAGTTATATTCTGTTTAAAAAGTAGATTTCTTAGCTGACATGTTTTATTATCTGGTAACTTACAATTTTTAAGAATGATAGTAGCTTGAATATTTTTTATTGCTTTGATATCCTTTACCAATGGCTTAGTTTTCGGCTGATTAAAAGAATATAATGAGTCTTTGAACCCATCGAAATAAATCTCTGTATCCTCAGTAAAATATAGCTCACCTTCATAGGCTTCCATTTCCTCTATCCATTCGCTAATAGATATTTTTCTTTTGTATTCATCTTGAGAAAACACTTCACTAGGCAAGGCAACAAAACCTAAGAAAATGAAAAAGAGAATTTTTCTAGAATTAAATATAAAACTCATATAGCTTTTCATTCCTTATTGATTTTAATATTAGTTTATTGGCTGCATACTATTTCCTTCTTAGTATGAAGATCAAAATACTTTATTGATCTTACTACATTTTATCATCCTCTATTTCATGTAAATATCGAAAGTAAAAATATTAATTTTCACGGCTAAACTTTCAACTTACAAAGTATTTGCTATTAAATTTACATTACACCTTATGATAACATAAAACGCAAGATCATTAAGACACCATATTTCACAGTAAAACAAGCTATTTAAACAAATCTATTAAGATCATTTCCAAATAACATATCTTTGCACAAAATCAGAATTATGTTTATCACTAGAAATATGAAAATGGCTGATGCCATTCACCATAACCACCTTTTATTACCTGTAATTAATCGTTTAGGAATCCAGCTGGGATTTGGAGATCTAAGCATAGAACAATTATGTGATGAAAAAGGAATCGATATCGATTTCTTCTTAATGATCGTAAATGCTTTTCTCGACCATGACATCAACAAAACCATGAAGCTCGACAATGTTTCTGTAGAACAGGTGGTGGTTTATTTAAAAGCTACCCATCAATATTATTTGGAGCGTATGATTCCTGAGGTAGAAAACAGGATCAATGCATTAATCCAGCATTCTGATATTGATCAGAAACAATTCTTGTTAGTAAAAAACTTCTTTGAGGAGTATAAACACGAATTCTACGCTCATTTAAAACACGAAGAGCAATCTATTTACCCCTATGTTTTGGAAGTGAATCAAGCTAATAAAATTGGAAAATTAGAAGAAGATCTACTTCAAAAAATACAAAACGAACCGATTGACAGCTATGCCGAAGAACATACAGACATAGAATCTAAGCTTTTCGATTTGAAGAATATCCTGATAAAGTATTTACCAGAAAGTAAGGATAGTTATTTAAGAAACCAGGTTTTAAATGCTTTGTTTAAACTTGAAAACGATTTAAATGACCACAGTAGAATAGAAAACATGGTGTTGGTTCCTATGATTTCAGTAATGGAAAATGAACTTTTAAAAAGCTGTTAATATGATCATTCTAGCCCTACCTACATATGTAGTTCGCAAAGGTTTGGAATCTATTTTTCGAGAGCTTTGTACACAAAAAAAGATTCATAGCACTGCGAACATTCAAGAACTCAATCAATATATAAAGGATTCTGAAACTAGATTGGTGTATGCCCATTCAAGTTTTATTCCTGATTTACAAACAAACTATCATCGTAAAGATTCTTGCAAAATTGTTCGTGTAATCGATGAAAAACCAAAAGAACTTTTAGAGGAGGCTTTTCAATCAGATATTCTCTATTTAAACGACGATGAACAGAGTATTATTAAAAACATCAAGCGTAATATAGCACTCACCGAAAAAGCCAATGAGGGAAGTTCAGAGGAGTCAGAATTGAGTGAACGAGAAAAAGACATCGTTAGAGAAATAGCTTTGGGAAAAACCAATAAAGAAATCGCTGACAACCTCTTTATTAGTGCTCACACAGTTATTACCCACCGAAAAAACATTACCAAAAAACTAGGAATTAAAACCGTTTCGGGTTTAACTATATATGCCATTTTGAATAAGTTGATTCAAATGGAGGAGACTTAATATGAAAACCAAGTTTATAATAATTAGCCTCCTCATTTTTTTCTTTTCTGGTTCTTTATGGGCACAAAAACACAATAGCAAAGCAACAGTTGTAAAGGTGTTGACGTTTAACATACTTCATGGAGCCACCATGAATCATGATTTCGACTTGGATAAGCTTGCTCAGGTCATCATAGAATCTAATGCTGATTTAGTAGCTTTACAAGAAGTAGATTTTAAAACCAAAAGGGCTCGAAATCTAGATTTGGTTACTGAGTTAGCCTATCGTTGCAAAATGCAAGGATTATTTGGCAAAGCTATGAATTATGATGGTGGTGAATATGGGGAAGGTATTTTATCTAAATACAGTTTCCATAAAACTATCAATCATGCCTTACCACATTTACCGAATAATGAACCACGAGCAGCTTTAGAAGCGATTATCATATTACCTAGCAATGATACTATTTCATTTGTAGCCACGCATTTAGACCATTTACAAGAAGATACAGATAGATTATTACAAACCTCCGAAATCAATAAGATCTTTAATAATGCCAAGTACCCCTGTATTTTAGCTGGCGATTTAAATGACACCCCAAAAAGTCGTAGCATTGACATTCTGGTGGAATTATGGACTCCAAGCTACCATTCTACTTATATATCAGCTACTTATCCTGCCTCAGCTCCAAAAGAAAAGATTGACTACATCATGTATCAACCCAAAAGCAATTGGGAAGTGATAAAAACTAAGGTCATTTGTGATACTATTGCATCCGACCATTGCGCCTATTTAGTATCTTTGGAATTGCAAAAATAAACTCCAAATTTAACTTATGAAAAAGTTAGTTTTTCTCTTTACCATTCTCTCCCTAAATATCTATGCACAAAAATTTGAAGAGTTGGCTCAAACCCCTCCCATGGGATGGAACAGCTGGAATTTCTTTGAATGTGAAAGAGTAAATGAACAAGTGATAATGGATATGGCAGATGCTATGGTTTCCACTGGCATGAAGAATCTGGGTTATGAATATATTGTTATTGACGATTGCTGGCAAATCGCCAGAGAAGAATCAGGGACAATCATAGTTGACTCCATAAAATTCCCATCCGGAATCAAATATTTAGCAGATTACATTCATTCCAAAGGATTAAAATTTGGAATCTATTCCGATGCTGGAACTCATACCTGTGGAGGCCGACCTGGCAGCAAATCTTATGAAGAGATAGACGCTCAAACCTATGCAGATTGGGGCGTCGATTACCTCAAATACGACTGGTGCAATACCGAAGGTCAGGACCCTATAAAATCCTACACCTTGATGCGAGATGCTTTATATAAGGCTGGTCGACCTATCATATTTAGCCTTTGTGAATGGGGTTATTCTGAACCTTGGTTGTGGGCCGATTCTGTTGGCCATTTATGGAGAACTACTTTAGATATTACAGACCGCTGGGATGGAAACAGATGGGGAAATCAGTTGGGATGGGTAGAAATCCTAGAAAAGCAAAATGGTTTAGAGAAATATGCTGGTCCTGGGAAATGGAATGATCCAGATATGTTGGAGGTGGGCAATCCTGGACTTACTATTAACGAAGCTAGAGCACACTTTACCATGTGGTGTATGTTGGCAGCTCCACTAATATGTGGAAATGATTTAAAAAACATGCCTGATGATATTAGAGAAATTTTAATGCAGGAAGAATTGATTTCCATTAATCAAGATCCACTAGGACACCAAGCTTATAAAATATACGATGAAGGTAATTTTGAAATTTGGCAAAAGCCTTTGGACAACGAAGAAATAGCAATATGTTTGCTTAATCTTGAGAATTGTGAGAAGGAATTCACCATAAATTGGAAAAGCTTGAAAATCAAAAAATTTAAAGGACCATATTTGGTTAAAGATGTTTGGAGGAGTCAAGATTTAAAAGATTCAGAGAGTGTAATAGGAATTAGCATTCCAGCTAGAGATGTTGTGGTATACAAATTATCTAAAAAGAAATAATGAAAGAAGAGTTTTATAGTCAGGTGAGGTTTAAAGGTGACGACCTCGTTAGTAAGGATATCCAAAAAGTTGAATTCGAATCCTGCATTTTCGATTCATGTCAATTATCAAATATGGATCTAAGCGAAGCCAAGTTTGAGAGTTGCGAGTTTAAAAACTGTGATTTAAGCAATACAAAAATCCTAAATACTAGCTTCCAAGATGTGAAATTCCAGGATTGTAAAATGATGGGCTTACTTTTTGATGATTGCAACCCTTTTCTCATGCAGTTTCAATTTATCAATTGCACACTCAACCTATCTTCATTTTATGCCTTAAAAATCACTAAAACGAAATTCATTAATTGCAGCCTTTTAGAAGTGGATTTCACCAGCGCTCAATTACAAGAATCTAAATTTACCAATTGCGAGTTAAGCGGTGCTGTATTTGAAAATACCAATCTGATGAAAGCCGATTTCAGGACTTCCACAAATTATTTAATTAGCCCCGATCACAATAAGATTAAAGGGGCGAGGTTTTCACTGGAAAGCGTCACTGGTTTGCTTCAGGGATATGGTATTCGTATTGAATAAAAATCAGGAATATTTATATTAAAACTATGACAAAATACATCTCCATCCTCAGAGGAATAAATGTGGGAGGCCATAGAAAAATCATTATGGCTAAACTTAGAGATATGTATGAGCAATTGGGCTTTTCTCAGGTGAAGAGCTATATACAAAGTGGCAATGTGGTATTTGAGTCAGACAAGAAAATGAGTTCCATTGAGCTTGAGATACTTCTTGAAAAAAGCATAAAACAAACTTTTGGACATGAGGTTCCTGTTTTAGTAAAAACTGCCAAAGAATGGGGAGAATCGATTAACAGAAATCCATTTCTAAATGAAGAAGTGGATATCAACAAATTATTTATCACTTTCCTATCAGAATCACCCTCCTCCAATTTTATTGATGAATTAAGAAGTATCGACTTCTCTCCAGACCAATTGAGTATCATTGATAAATGCGCCTATTTGCTTTGTGAGAATAAATACCATGAAACGAAAATCACACATCAATTAATTGAGAGAAAGCTCAAAGTGAAAGCAACGGCAAGAAACTGGAAAACCATTATGAAGTTAAAAGAAATGAGCTCATAAAAGGAAAACTTCATAAAATTATTGAAACGCCAAAGTTCAAAGGGCTTCGCTTTTTTTACTCCATACAGATTCACAAGTTTTCTTAAAAAGATTAACTTTGGCCATTCAAGAAAAAAAATCAAATCATGAGAACGATACTACTATCATTTTTAAGCATTATTACAGGATTAGTAATGGCACAAACTGCCGACAAAAGCGATTGGAAAGGAGGAGTACCAGAAGGATGTACTTCAGTTACTGTTGGGAAATCTGCTAGTTTTGATGGTTCTGTGATGACTTCACATACCGATGATAGTCATAGAACACGTTCTTGGATGGATATTAAACCTGCTCAGAAGAAAAATCCTGAGAAGGAAATGAAGATGTATAAACGAGTGGCTTGTGATTCTTTCGATATGCCTACTTATGCTCATAAAGAAATTGGAAGTATTCCTGCTTCAAAAACTACTTACCAATATGTAAACACAGCTTATGCCAGTATGAACGAACATCAGTTAGCTATTGGAGAATCTACTTTTGGCGGTCGTAATGAATTACAAAGTGACAAAGGATTAATAGATTGTCAGAGACTATGTATCATTATGCTGGAAAGATGTACTACTGCTCGTCAGGCAATTATTGTTGGAGGAGCTTTACTAGATGAATATGGTTGGAACGATGTGGGAGAGTGTTTAACCATTGCCGATCCTCAAGAAGTTTGGCATTTGGAAATTGTTGGCCCAGGGGAAGGTAATATTGGTGCGGTTTGGGTAGCCCAACGTGTTCCAGATAACCATATCTCTGTAAACGCTAATGCTTCTACTATTAAAGAAATTGATTTAAAGAATACCAAAGACTTTATCGCCAGCGAAAATATTTATAGCCTAGCCAAAGAAAAAGGTTATTGGGAGGAGTCTGAACCATTTAAATTCAACTATGTATATGCTCCGAAGAGTAGGTTATCTCTAGCTTCTCGTAGACGAGAGTGGAGAGCATTTGAGTTGGTAGCTCCATCATTAAAACTAGATCCTAATGGACAAGATTTTCCATTCTCTATTAAGCCAGACACATTGGTAACTCTTGATAAAATGGTAGAGATTTTCAAGGACTATTATGAAGACACTCCATTTGACATGTGTAAGAATATGTTGGTAGCTGATGATAGTGGTAAAATGGTAAAATCTCCACTAGCCAATCCATTTATGCCCTACGATGCCAATAAACTCCATAAAGTAAATGGTGGATGGGGATGGTTAGGCGAAAGAACCATTGCTCGTTGGTACACCATGTACGGAACCATTATTCAGTGTAGAAGCTGGTTGCCAAATATGATAGGTGGTGTGGAATGGCTTGCCATGGATAATATAGCCTCCTCTATTTATATTCCTGTTTATGCAGGAACTATAGACTTACCAGAAAGCTATAAAACTCCAGGTCGCCCAAATGGTTACACTCATGAATCGGCTTGGTGGGCATTTAATAGAATGGGAACTTTAGCCTCACAACGTTGGGGAGATATGCGCCACGATGTGGATGCTGTTTTCGTACCCATGCAAGAGGAGCTTTTCCAAAACCAAAATAGTTTTGAAGAAGAAGCTTTAAAACTGTATAAAAAATCACCGGAAAAATGTAGCGAATTTCTTACCGATTACACCATAAAGTGGGGTAATAAAGTAGTGG
Source organism: Bacteroidales bacterium (assembly GCA_016744655.1). Lineage (GTDB taxonomy): Bacteria > Bacteroidota > Bacteroidia > Bacteroidales > UBA12170 > UBA12170. The sequence goes on from JADGDY010000130.1 coordinate 11,675, forward strand.
ATGATGCTTGGAAATTGGGTGATAAGCTATGGACTAAGTATGATGAGAAGTTTTAACTAAATTTTAATTGTAAAAACCTCTTCTTTTTATTATTTTTGAAATATGCTTACGAAAGAAAAAATACAAAATGCAGTAGCTCAATTTCCTAATGAAATTTCATTGGACGACATGATAGATCGTTTAATCCTATTGGACAAGGTTGAACAAGGATTAAATGATGTTAAGAATGGGAATGTTCATCATGTAGAAGAAGTTGAAAACAGACTTCAAAAATGGCTAAAATAACCTGGACCGAGAGAGCTATTAAAGACATGGAAAACATTGGAGATTATATTTCTCAGGATTCCATTAAATACGCAAAAATTACTTTAAGAAGGATTTTTGAATCAACAAACCTCATAGAATTCAATCCTCAAATAGGAAGAGTGGTTCCTGAAATTGGTATTAAAAATATTCGTGAGGTGATAGCTGGAAGGTATAGAATTATCTATCAGCTGACGGAACAAGGTCAAATTTCTGTTTTAACTATTCATCATTCGTCAAGAAATTTTGTTCCTAAATCTATAAAGTAGAATCTATCTAGTTATGTTCTCTTTGAATATGTTTAATATTCTCTTCAATTGGACTAAGTATGATAAGAAGTTTCAGAAGAAAACCTCACAATAAAACTTGGCTAAAACCCTCATAATCTGATTTTTTATATCTTTACATTTAACAAAGTGAATTTGATATAAGTATAAATCCATGTATGATCCATCAAAACATCACAGGAGAAGTATTCGCCTAAAAAATTACGATTACTCAGAAGCTGGAAGGTATTTCATTACACTCTGTTCTTTAGATAGGAAGTGTATATTTGGAGAAATAAAACAAGGGATTATACATCATAATACTTTCGGGAAAATAGCTACTGAAGAATGGGAGAACACACCCAATATTAGAGAAAATATTTCTTTAGGAGAATTTATCGTGATGCCCAATCACTTCCACGCCATCATACATATAGATTATAAAATCAGCAACAAAGCAAAAGAGAATTTAGGGAAATTCCACTCTCCCTCACAAACAATCGGGGCAATTATAAGAGGATATAAAGGGGCAACTACTAAAGCAATTAATAATATTATTCGCTTCTCGAATAATACGGGCGAATTGCGATTCGCCCAATTTCCAGATTCCTATATAAAAAAGATTAATCTACCTGGAGAAGGCTCCATCTGGCAACGCGACTATTTCGACATCATTATTAATTCACAAAAATCCTATAATAACATCTCAAATTACATCATCAACAATCCGAAAAACTGGGGAAAAGACAAATTTAAATAAAGAAATACAAACTACTTCACAAAACTCAAATCAACAATTCCAAACAAGTGCAAGCTTGTTAAAACAATAATCACAAGAATAAACCAGCGGATAAATCCTGCGCCTTTTTTCACTGCTATTCTACTGGCTAATAAAGCGCCAGTCACAGTTCCAATGGCTAAGGTAAATCCCATGGCATAATCTATTAAATCGTGATAGATATAAACAACGAGTGAGAAAACCATATACAATCCTACAATAAGAACTTTAGCGGCATTGGCTTTTACTAATTCATAACCAGCTCCCCAAACTAAAGCAGCCAGAAGAAAATAGCCAACTCCAACCTGAATGAATCCTCCATATGCACCAATGAAAAAGAACAATCCGTATTGCTTCCAGGTTAATGGCTTATTTACCAATTCTGTGTTTTCTTTAACCCAGCTTTTGGGTTTATAAAACATAAAGAATAGCATGACCAAAAGGATAACACCAATGGCCTTTTCAAATATTTCTTTTTGAATATCTACTGCCAACCATGCTCCAAAAAAGGAGCCAATAATAGCTGGAATAGATAAAAGAAGAGATTTCTTTGAATCAAGGACTTTCTGCTTTTTGAAACTACTGGTAGCCGCAACATTTTGCAAAATAATGGCGATCCTGTTGGTGCCATTGGCCATAGCAGGCGACAAACCCATCATCATCAATACTGATAAACTAATAACAGAACCTCCTCCGGCCAGCGTATTTACAAAACCTACCGCAATTCCAGAAGCAATAAGAATGATACCTTCTATCCAAGTCATAACTTCATTTTTGGCAAATGTAATTCCTTTTATTGAAACAAAATCTTGCAATATCAAAACTACTTAATCCACAAAACAACAAGTACTTAAAGCTTCAATATTTAAAAATCCTTAATAAAGCCCTAATTTTCAGTTTTGGGCCTATTTTACATGCAAGCATAGTTTTATTTTCTATATATTTGCCGTCCAAAACCTGATAATAAACATTAATAAAAACCACAATAATGGAAAGAATAACTGTAATTGGGGCAGGAAACGTTGGAGCAACAGCTGCCAACGTAATCGCTCATAAAGACATTGTAAAAGAAGTAGTATTAGTTGACATAGTAGAAGGTGTTGCTGAAGGAAAAGCATTGGACATGTGGCAAACTGCCCCTATCAATGGATATAATAC
>JADGDY010000131.1 GCA_016744655.1 Bacteroidales bacterium
GTGCACGAGTAGTCTCCTCCATTCTATAAATAACTCTAGTGATTTTGCCCATGCTCCACCCTAAAGCATTAGCAATCTTTCTTAAATACTTAGGGTCATGAGCTTTCTTAGTATCAAATGCTTCTTCAGTAATCATCTTTGCGACAGCCTTGTCTTCTGTATTCCTTCTCTCTACTCTAGAATTATTAAGTTGTTCAAGTGCAGCTTGCTTCCAACTAACCTCAGGTAACTTGATCTTCTTTTTCTTGAGTCTGCTCTTGTGCCTTTATAGGCAACATAACAAAAAATAAAGAAATTATAGAAATGTAATATATCAGTTTTTTAATCATTAATAATCACCAAGTGTTTCTTCTAATTGAGAAAGTGCATTGGCAGCTTGTTCATCATTTGGAGGTGAACCATGCCACTTATGCGTACCCATCATAAAGTCAACACCAGCACCCATTTCAGTTTTCATAATGATTACAATTGGTTTACCTTTACCTGTCATTGATTTAGCCACTTTCATGGTATCAATAATCTCGCAAACTTGATTTCCGTCCATTTCAAGAACTTCCCAACCAAATGCTAACCATTTCGCTTTTAAATCACCAAGGTCCATCACCTCTTCGATAGGACCATCTATTTGCTTCTGGTTATAATCGATAGTAGCAATTAGATTATCAACTTTTTTGGCTGCGGCATATAATGCAGCTTCCCAAATCTGACCTTCATTTAATTCGCCATCACCATGAAGGGTATAAACCAAATGCTTATCACCATTAAGTTTTTTAGCCTGTGCTGCTCCATTAGCAACAGATAAACCCTGCCCTAAAGAACCTGAAGCAATCCTAATACCTGGCAAATGATCATGTGTAGTTGGATGTCCTTGTAGTCTACTTCCTAACACCCTAAATGTTCCTAATTCTTCAACTGGAAAAAACCCACTATGAGCTAAAACACTATACCATACAGGAGAAATATGCCCATTAGATAAAAAGAATAAATCTTCGTTTTTTCCATCTAAGGTAAAATTCTCAGGTTGGTAGTCTAATACTTCTTGATAAAGAGTACTTAAGAAATCGGCACATCCTAATGATCCACCTGGATGACCAGATTTTACACCATGTACCATTCTAATAATGTCTCTTCTAACTTGTGAAGCAAATGCTTCGATTTGATTAACTTTCTCCATCTTTATTTTTAGTCAATAAATTTCTAATTCTGTCCACCTATAATGGTTACATTCCCTTGTTCTCTCCCATTGGAATACTCACCTACCCAAGTAAAAACATAAAAATAGACACCATCAGGTAGTCCACCTCCATCCCAATTATCAGTACAATTAATACAATCGAAAAGCTTACTTCCATTTCTATTAAAAATCACCAATTCTGTAGATTTAAAATGCTCTTCGAATAATAAATCATCTCCGGTGCATTTTGTCACATCCTGCATCCCAGTAGATTTTAATGATTCAGGAACATCATCTCCTCCCCCTTCGGCTCCAATAATTTTGAATATCCAAGTATCATTAATTCCATCCCCATTTGGAGTAAACACATTAGGAATACAGAAGTTCAACTCTTTCACTTCGAAGGTACTTAAAGTAACAGTGGTATCACAACCATCTAAATTCTCAGTATAAAGGGTAACATCATAGGTTCCAACTTGCTGATATGTATGTGTAGCTATTTCAGTATACGCTTGTGACTCGTCGCCAAAATCCCATTCATATTTTTCTATATAACTGTCCTCTGTTTCTATAGCAAATTCAACATCTGGCTTGGTAATATAGACTTCTTTCGGATTAGCGGTAATTTCATAAACAGCAGCAGCATAAATTACTGGTTCAAATAAATCGCCATATACACATCCACCAGCATCTCGTATAATTACAGAAACTGGATCTTGACAAAGACCAATAGCAACACTATCGTTCTGATTAAACTTATCGTTCCATTTATAAATATAAGGGGAGATCCCTCCTACAATATTAACTTCGGCTTGAGCTTTACAACCACCACTTTCACTATCATCTCTACAACCAATAGTAAATTGCTCGAAACTAATTTCTACTTCACTATCGTAAGGAATGGGTAAATTCCCATCCACCAAATAATCAGCATCAATATTAAGATCTGTAACATTTTTAAATCTACAAACTTCTTCCAACCATGTAAATACAGCATCTCCATTTGCTCCCGACTTCTCAGTGAACAACAAAGATAAAAACAAACCATCCTCTAAGTTAACACCGTAATATGCAGACCAATCGACAGAAACCGTATCTCCCGAAACCGAGGTGGTTATCCTATATTCTTCTTTATTTTCAAGTTCAAAATCCGAATTATGATACATACTACTATCAAACTGCAACATAGAATTATCAAATCTTAATTTCAGATGTATCGATTTTATATTCTCTAAATTTTTAAATTGTAAAGGAACTTCAATTTGTTTAGTCGCACAATTTGTAGCTAAACGTGACTCTATTTGTGCTTCTGCAACAAAAACACTACTCAATGATAAAAGGAAAATAATAATGTATAATCTCCATTGTTTCATAAATCTAATATTGATTGGTTGATAATAAAACCAAAGTACATGCTTCTTCTACTTCAATGCCATTATTTATGGCCATTTTCATCAATTCAGTATTTTCGGTACCCGGGTTAAAGATAATACGTTTCGGATGAAGCTTTAGTATGTAGTCATAAATATTCTTTTGGTTTTGCGGACCTAAATAAAGGGTCAATGTATCTATGCCCTCAAATAAAGGTTCCCCACTATAAATTGGGATAGAATCTATATTTGATTCACGAAATCCAACTGCAACAACTGGGTGATTATATTCTTGAAGCATTTTCACGGCTTTATAAGAATATCTTTCAGGCTTAGAACTGGCACCCATTACCAAAGTTTTCTTCTGCATGTCGTTTTTTTGGCAAAGATAAAATAAAAGATGGACAAGAAGAGTAAAATTAGGGCAATATGCTAATTCTCTTCTTCGCAAATCAACAATCACAAAACAAGCCTAACCACAAGTACTCCAAGCCTTTTAAACATTAACAATTGTTAATAAAAACAATTGTTTCACAAAGCTCAAATACGACATTTCAAAGCATATTTTAACTATCTTTGCGCGACTATAATTGAATGTACATATGACAGATCAAGAATTGAACAAACAAAACGAATATTCGGCAGATAACATACAGGTCTTAGAAGGATTAGAAGCGGTTAGAAAGCGTCCTGCAATGTATATCGGTGATATTTCATCCAAAGGTTTACACCATTTGGTTTATGAAGTTGTAGATAACTCTATTGATGAAGCTTTGGCTGGCCATTGTGATACGATAGAAGTTGTTATTCAAGAAAATAATTCCATAAAAGTAACAGATAATGGACGTGGAATCCCCACTGGTATTCATGAGAAAGAAGGTCGCTCTGCTTTAGAAGTTGTAATGACTGTGCTTCATGCCGGCGGTAAATTCGACAAAGGCTCTTATAAAGTATCTGGTGGTTTACATGGTGTTGGCGTTTCTTGTGTTAATGCACTTTCTTCTCAGTTAATTGCTACTGTATATCGCGAAGGAAAAGTATTCAAACAAGAATATAATATTGGAAAACCATTATATGATGTTAAACAAATTGGAGAATCAGATAAAAGAGGTACTGAAATTGTCTTTCTACCTGATGCATCTATCTTTACTGTTACAGAATACAATTTTGACACTTTAGCCAATAGAATGCGTGAACTGGCCTTTTTAAATAAAGGAATCACCCTTAAATTGGTTGATGAAAGAGAAGTATTAGAGGATGGTGGATTCAAAAGCAATACTTATCATTCTGAAAAAGGTCTCGAAGATTTTATCGACTATCTAGATGAAACTCGTGAAAAACTGATTCCTAGCGCTATCTATATGGAAGGCGAAAAGAATGGTATCCCTATTGAAATCGCTATGCGTTATAACACCTCATTTTCTGAGAATGTACATGCATATGTGAATAATATCAATACTCATGAAGGCGGAACCCATTTAAGTGGATTCAGAAGAGGCTTAACAAGAACGTTAAAATCATACGCTGAAAAATCAGGCTTATTAACTAAGTTGAAATTTGATATCAATGGTGATGACTTTAGAGAAGGTTTAACCGCTGTAATTAGTGTAAAAGTTGCTGAACCTCAATTTGAAGGACAAACCAAAACAAAGCTTGGCAATAGCGAAGTTATGGGAGCTGTGGATCAAATGATCAGTCAAGCTTTAAATAATTATCTTGAGGAAAACCCAAAGGATGCCAAACAAATTGTTAATAAGGTAATCTTAGCAGCAACTGCTCGTCATGCTGCCCGTAAAGCGCGTGAATTAGTTCAAAGAAAGAATGTTCTATCTGGCTCTGGATTACCTGGTAAACTTGCCGATTGCTCTGAAAAGGATCCAGCTTTAAGTGAAATATACCTAGTGGAGGGAGATTCTGCGGGTGGTACAGCAAAACAAGGCCGTAACAGAAAAGACCAAGCGATTCTTCCATTAAGAGGGAAAATTCTCAATGTGGAAAAAGCGATGCCTCATAAGATTTTTGAGAACGAGGAAATTAAAACAATGTTTACTGCTCTTGGTGTTTCAATTGGAACAGAAGAAGATAGCAAAGCATTAAATTTAACAAAACTTAGGTATCACAAAATCATCATCATGACGGATGCCGATGTGGATGGTAGCCATATCGCCACATTAATCTTAACATTCTTCTTCCGCTACATGAAGGAATTAATAGAGAAAGGATTTGTTTATATTGCTACTCCTCCACTGTATTTAGTTAGAAAAGGAAAAGAAGAACACTATGCATGGGATGACGATCAACGAGATCTTTATGTATCGCAAATGGCCACTGACGGAAAAGACAAAGGGGTTCACATTCAACGCTACAAAGGTCTTGGAGAGATGAATGCTGAACAATTATGGTCTACCACCATGAACCCTGAAGGAAGAACATTAAGAAGAGTTGAGATTGAAAACGAACCTGAAGCTGACCATGTATTTTCTATGCTAATGGGTGATGAAGTTCCTCCAAGAAGAGAATTTATTGAAAAGAATGCGAAATATGCAAATATCGATGTATAAGGTATTTGTATCTTAATTAAACTCAATATATATTCCAAAAAACGCCCGGCTAATGTCGGGTGTTTTTTTATTTAGGTTAACAAAAATTAACGACAGAACAACAACTTAATAAAGTAAATTTCCTATTTTTGAAAAATATGAGATAATATTTGTACCACCTCGTATTTCATTAATTAAAAAACCCAAAATGATCAAAAACACGAATCTACTCCTTGCACTCATATTGCTATTCAACATTCCATTGATTGCTCAAACAGATATAGAAGATGAAGTTCAACAAAAGATATTTGATAATAAAAAGAACAAAATACTTAGCAATGTGATTATCTCTTCCTTAGAAAGAGCACATTACGATCCAAAAGAGCTGAACGATAGCTTATCAGCAGAATTCTATGAAGAGTATGTGAAAAACATTGACAGAAGTAAAAACTTTTTACTTCAAGAAGATATTTATATGATGTCAGAGTATAAGTACGATTTGGATAACCAACTAGCGGCTGACAAACTAGATTTTTTCAATATATCTGTTTCTACATTAAATAAAAGAACACTTCAAGTTAAAGAATTATATAAAGAGGTATTAGCTGAACCATTTAACTACGAAGTAGACGAAAATATTGAAATGGATCCCGATAAGGTGGTTTATTGTAAAAATATGGATGAGCTGAAAGAACGCTGGAGAAAAGCATTAAAATATCAAACCATTACTAATATTAGCTCCAAACTAAAGGAACAAACCAAAGCAGCTGAAAAAAGTGATACCGTTACAATAAAATCATTTACGGAATTAGAAATAGATGCCAGAAAGAAAATTTTAAAACGACAGGACGATTGGTTTCACCGCATGATTGACCAAGTAAATAATACAGATAGAATCTCTGTTTACGAAAACTCTTTAGCTGCTGTTTTTGATCCTCACACCAACTACTTCCCTCCTAAACTTAAGGAAGATTTTGACATCAGATTTTCTGGCCAACTGGAAGGGATAGGAGCCACTTTATCACCTAAAGATGGATATATAAGAGTTGTAGAAGTACTCCCCGGTAGTCCATCTTGGAAAACAGGGAAAGTAAAAGAAGAAGATTTAATCATGAAAGTGGGCCAAGGAAACGAAGAGCCAGTGGATGTATATGACATGAGGTTAGATGAAGCTGTTAAACTTATTAGGGGAGCCAAAGGAACAGAAGTACGTTTAACAATTAAAAAACCTGATGGATCTATAATAGTAGTCCCAATTATCCGTGATATTGTAATTAGAGAAGAGACTTATGCCAAATCAGCCGTCATCAGTCCTGAAAATGAAGAAGGACTTGAGGTTGGGTATATTTATTTACCTAGTTTCTACACCAACTTTAACGATCCTAAAGGAAGAAGTTGTGGTGCTGACATGAGAAAAGAACTCGAAAAAATAACTAAGGAAGGAATTGACAACGTTATTATTGACTTACGTGGTAATGGAGGAGGCTCTCTTCGTGACGCTGTTGAGATAGCGGGATTATTTATAGATCAAGGTCCAGTTGTGCAAAGAAGAAGCAGCATAGGACAACAAAGTGTATTAAAAGATCATGATAATGTAATCAATTACGATGGAAACTTAGTTGTATTAGTAAGCGAAACGAGCGCTTCTGCATCAGAGATTTTAGCTGCTGCTTTACAAGATTATCAAAGAGCTGTAATTGTTGGTTCAAATTCCACATTCGGAAAAGGCACAGTTCAACAGTTTGTAGATTTAGACAGATTACTCCCATCTAAATTTAACGATTACAAAAGCTTTGGTTCATTAAAAATTACAATGGAAAAATTCTACAGAATTAATGGTGGGGCTACTCAACTAAAAGGCGTTGTTCCTGATGTAATTTTACCTACAAACTATTCTTATATTGATTTTGGTGAAAAAGAAATGGATTTCGCATTACCATGGGATGAGATTGAAGCAGTTGAATACCACAAACTAAAAAATTACATTCCAAACTATCAATACATTAAAGAAAACAGTAGTAAAAGAACAAAAGTTGACTCAAGTTTTATGCAAATTGAAGAGTATGCTAAATGGGTTAAAAAGAGAAGAGAAGATACTTCAGAATCATTAAATTTCGAAAAGTATGAAGCTGATAAAAAAGAGCGCAAAGCCTTTGTTAAACAATTCGAACATATTGGGGAGGATACATTAGCAATTGCAGTGAGAGATTTAAAATTTGATGCTCCGAAAATTAATGCAGATAGTACAAAAAGAGTAACTACAGATGAGTGGCATGACGATATAACTAAAGACAATTACATTTTAGAATCTATTTTCATCCTCGAAGATTTAAAAGCAACAAGAAAAAAATAACAATAATAATAATAATAGATTTATTCTAAAGGCATTATCCTTGAAACGATAATGCCTTTGTTTTTGTCGTACCTTTCATTAAATCTCATCATAACACACCATATACAATCAAAAGCATCTTTCTAGACCAATAATGGAATAAGATCTGTTACCATACCAATATGACAAATATCCTTTTCGCCCCTATATATAGAAAGCAAAACACAGATAACACACTAGATTATCCCAAAAAACCAAATATCTCAACCTGCTGTTAAACTATACTTTAAGTCCCAGTGAAATGTATTATTTTATACCAACTAAAAACCATATTGAGTGATATAAATCGTTTCTATTTCTCTTACTTTTCTAAAGAAAACATTTTTGTAGCTATGGCTTTGCAAAGCTTTTATTTCTCAATTAAGAAAAATATATTCCGATTTATTTATCCCTCATACGGATATTTATTTGGTATTAGATAAAAAAACAATCAACAATGTTGTGTATAAAACTTCAAAGACATTATCAAGGAACAACCTAACAAAACAAAAGCCGTTTCCCAAATAAGGAAACGGCTTTAAATATATTATACTTAAATTCTATTCGTAATAAGATCCACTCATTTTTGATAAATCACGCATAGATTTAGTTAAGTTTACCATATTAAATACTAATGATTTAGACTCCGCCAAAATATCTAAGAATAGTTTAGTACTCTTAGAACCTGACTTGTTCTTCTTTAACCTTTTGATTTGCGACATTGTATAAGCATCCATATTTGCAAGAATTTCCTCACTCTCCTTAAATAAGTCAGGTAATCTTTGATATGAATTTTCAGTTACTATCTGAACAGCAGTATTAACAAACGACGCTATATCCTTGTTTAGTTCTCTTAAATGCTCTGTCTGATTAGGACCAATAGGCTTGTGATTATTATCAACATGCTCCAACGAAGGCTCTGTGATAAACATTAGATTATGCCCAATCTCTCTCATATAGTCAAGAACTAAAGTATAATATTGGGCAGATGTTAACGCCTCATCATCCATACGTTGAATAACAAATTTTATATCACCCTTAGCTTGTTTTACCTTTTTATTAAATGACTTCGCTTTTTTGTAGGTATGATTTAATTCTTTTCTTTTCTCTTTAGCCAAACCATTAACCATTCCCTCAAAAACATCCGAAACAAGATGGAAAGAATCAGATGCAGAAGATTTACATTCAATATGAATATCCATAACACTAACAGACTCAGACAGCTCAGTTTGTTTGCTAGTATTTTCATCAGCCTCCTCTGTTTTCTTTCCTTTAACATGAGATCTAATCACACTATAAGCGGCAACTAGAATAAAAAGACCAATTACTATAAAACCACCCAATTGAGATAAGAAAGCAACAACAAAAGCAACCGTAAATGCAGCCATCGCAGTAAAGAACCATCCCATAATAACGGATATCACACCAGTAATTCTATACACAGCACTTTCTCTTCCCCAGGCATTATCAGCCAAAGATGTACCCATAGCAACCATAAAAGTAACATAGGTTGTAGATAATGGTAGTTTTAAAGATGTTGCAAATGATATTAAGATACTAGCCACAACCAAGTTTACTGAAGCTCTAATCATATCAAATGCAGGTTTCTCCTCACCTTCAAGAACCTCCTCAGCTCTTGATGAATCAAATTGTTTTCTAATAAAATCATTAGTACTTTGTGGAAGAATTGCAGAAACACGTTTATTAACTCGAATTGCAGAACGAACCAATACTTTAGAAAACATAGTTGATCCAAATCTTTCAGTTCCTTCATCTTGACGACTTAAATCTACTGAGGTTTTAATTACTCTTTTGGCTTTCTTGTTAAAATAAAGTGTGACTACCATCACCAAACCTGCCAATAATAAAAATACAAATGGCGTCTCCACTTTTCCATTAAGCCCTGACATTAAGAATGCATTTGGATCAGCACCAGGGTTAGCGGCAAACTGTACATAAGATTCATATCCTGCTAATGGAACGCCAATAAAGTTTACTAAATCGTTTCCTGCGAAAGCCATTGCCAAAGCAAATGTTCCAACAAGAACGATAACTCTAGAAATATTTACTTTAAACAACCAAGTTATCATTTGTAATAACACTGTCCAGGCAACAAAGCTAAGTCCTATAATAAGTAATGCATTTACCTGAACCCACTCCTTAAGAATCATACCATCCGCCATTTCATAGTAGGCATAATGTGATCCTTTTAGACCTTTGATTAAGATAAAATAGGTAATTGCAGTAATAGAAAGACCACCCCAAATAGCACCATATAACTTCATTTTTCTTTTAAAGCGGAATGAGAATATCAATCTACTTATATATTGAATGATAGCTCCACTTAAGAAAGCTACCACTACAGAGAGCAAAATACCAGAGATAATCGCCAAAGCTTTACTACTGTTTATGTAATCTGACACAGAAAGCCCACTATCATTCATTACCTTAAGTAATGAAATAGCAACTGCAGCTCCTAATAATTCAAAGACAATAGAAACTGTTGTTGAAGTTGGCAAGCCAAATGTATTAAATGTATCCAAAAGAATCACATCAGTAATCATTACGGCAAAAAAGATGACCATAATTTCAGAAAAATAAAACATTTGAGGATGGAAGATTCCTTTACGAGCCACCTCCATCATACCACTAGAAAAAGTTGCACCAACAACAACCCCAAGGGCAGCAACCAACATAACGACTTTAAAACTAGCTGCTTTAGAACCAATAGCAGAATTTAGGAAGTTTACAGCATCATTACTGACCCCCACAACTAAGTCAGATATTGCTAGTATAAATAGCACCCCGACAATTACAATATAAATACTCTCCATTTAAATATGTTTTTTTTTTTCAAAATAAACCATATTTCTACCTTGGTATGAAGAGAAAGTATTATAATTACGTTAACCCAATATTAATTAAATGTTAACAAGCAGACTGATTATCTGGTTTATTGACCACTGTTTAATGATTTTAGAGTTGCAATACTAATTCGCTGGCCATCTTTAAAAGCAACCACAAAAGCATCAATAAACCCTTTAGACCTAGCATACTCTTGGTAATCAAGAGCTTCATCATAGCTATTAAATCCACTAACAATCAACTTATTCCAATCCCTATTTTTATTTACAATAATAGGTTTTTCAATACCATAAATCCCACTTAAAACACCTATAGGATAATGATCATTTTTCATTGACAGAATCTGAATTCCTATAATCAACCCCTCTTGAGGTATACTGTTATCTAAACGAATTAGAGGATAAACTCTTTCTTCATTTTCTTCTTCACCAACCTCTTCTACACCACTTAATAAAACAACAGTTTGTTGACGTGCAGCGTAATTCAAAGCTTCTTCTAAGCTTATACTCTTATCTCCACGATAAACAACTATAAAAGCATCTTCAATTCCATTCTTACTACGTATAGAGTTTCTTAGTTCTTTCGCTCTCCACATTTTATTGAAATGACCTACAGAATATCTATACCAACTACCATCAAATCTTTCAAATATCTTAGAGTTTACACCTAACGCTTCTTTTAATTCCTCCAAATCCCAAGGAGTTTTAGTTGCTGCAATTTGTACTGAAAACACAATCCCCTCCCAAATATTATCTTCTTTAGAAGCCCATGTTTCTTTCTTAATGGCTTCCTCTTCTAGATCATGATTAATTTTAAAGTGTCGAGGTTTCTTAACAGGTTTAGGTTCTTCGTTAACAATCTTATCCTCTTCTTGTTCTTTCACTATTTCATTTGCTAACAAAGTTTCTTCAACACTAATCTGCTTAGTTGATTCCTTATTAGGAGAATTATTGATCTTTTCAGTTTCTGAATCTGAAGAAGCATTTTTATTAGTTTTTTCACCCTCCTCAATAACCACAGTTTCTTCCACAAGATCACCTTGAACCTTTGGTTTATCTTTACTAATTGGCTCATACAAATGAGGATCAAGCCTATACTTCATTTTCCGTTTAGATGCTTTATTCTTTGATTCGAACCGATAAACTATCCCAATACTATTATAGTTAATCATATCTACTTTTATACCCCCAGGCTTTACATCAACCTCATCAGACGTAACAACAAATAGATTGCCTGTAATTCCAACTGAAATATTTTTTGTTATCAAATACTCTATATTAAGTGCACCAGGAATACTAAATGCGCCACTTGCATTTTCTGCAATCAAATCACTTCCATCTGGTAAAAGATAATCAGAATACAGTTTAGAATCCCAAGCCAAATAACCAAGACCAAGACCTATATTTACATTAAACCTACTGTTTCCAAATCTTTGCTTTGTTAAAAGGTAAATAAGATTAAAATCTGCAATTATATGGCCTCCATAAACAGAACTTTCAAAATTATATTTAGCAGACTTTTTATGGCCACTTAATCCTCCAAATAACAGCTGACTTCTCACACTAATTATTGGAGAAATTTCTTTTCCAAAATTTAATGAAAACATAGGTTGAATTTCACTAGGAGATTCAATATCTGGAATATATTCGTATCTTTTCACATCCCCGAAAAAGACAGAAACTCCACCTTCAGCTGAAACAAACCATCTATCTGGTTTTACATGTTGGGCTAATAGTTCTTTATTAAAAAAGAATAGTGCTAGAACAACAGCTATATAACTAAGAAATAATTTATAATTCATAACCTTCCCTTAAAAATACAATAGTACAACTCAATTATCAATAATAAATTATTGATGCGAAAATTTTAAAAACCGAGGATAAGCACAATAACACACACTGACTTTGTCAATAGCAAAGATATACATTATGAATAGATTATCTATCGACAACTTTATTTTTTTTATATTTTTCAAGTCTTGAAATTACGGATTAATATCAGGCATGAATTCAAATTCCACGAGGAATATTAACAATTTAAACTTAATAAGATCTAGACAAAAATCTAATATCCAATCTTGCTAAGCATATCTTTGTCAAAAAAAAATGCGATCACTCAACATACTCATATACTTCCTAATACTAACTATATCAGGGTTCTCCCAAATAGAACACAAAAAAGTTAAGGCAAAAAAAGGAGACGGAATCTATACACTCCTAAAAAGATACAATAAAGATTCCCCTCAAATGCATACTGCGTTTATTAATCTAAACAAAAACAATCTCGGTGAAAATAATTTCTTAATTGCAGGCAAAGAATACTTACTACCTAATACGAAGCAAATAAACAATTCAAGAAACTTTGCAATTTTTGGAGAAAAATACGCATCAGTTGAAACAAAAGGTCAAGATTTAAAGGGGGCCGTTTTTTATATTGTTGCTGGGCATGGTGGCCCTGACCCAGGAGCTCAAGGAAAAAGAGATGGTTACACCTTAAGTGAAGATGAATATGCATATGACATAAGTTTACGTCTCGCCAGGGAATTAATTAGTCATGGTGCAACAGCATATATGATCACTCGTGATGAGGATGATGGTATAAGAGACCAGGCTTATCTACCAAATGACAAAGAAGAAACGGTATGGAAAAATCAAAAAATCCCATATGGATCCAACAAAAAACTTCGGCAACGTGCTCGAGCAGTAAATAAGCTTTACAAATCAAATAAAGGAAAATACCAAAGAATGATGGTTATACATATTGACTCTAGATACAAAAACCAAAGAGTAGATATATTTGGATATTATAGTTCGAAAAGTACAAAAGGAAAAAAATTTACGTCTAACCTCATTAATACTGTAGAAAAAAAATACAAAAAACATCAACCAAATAGAGGATTTAGTGGCGTAGCTAAATCTAGAGATAATTTGTATATGATTAAATACACTGATCCTGTAACCAGTTTTTTAGAGTTAGGAAACATTCAAAATAGCGAAGATCAAATCCGATTTATCAAATACCAAAATAGACAAGCAATTGCAGAATGGTTAACTGCTGGATGTATTGTCGATTTCAAAGCTAACAAGTAATTTAAGATCTAATATTAGGTCCTATTTTAATTATTTTTTAAATAACACAAATGGTTAGGTAGATTCTAAAAAATCGACTTAATTTTGCCATAACATAAAGTTTTGATAATCACCTAAAAAAAGCTTAAAAGTTTTTACCAGGGCAGACGCACACTTTTTTCACAAAAATGTTCAAAAGTTAATAATATATAATTGAACGGAATAGAATAAAATCGTTATATTGTGTTGATAATCAT
>JADGDY010000132.1 GCA_016744655.1 Bacteroidales bacterium
CTTATATTCAACCAACAAGTAATCCCCAACATCAATTTTTGTAGTAGCGGTAGATGCAAAATCACCCGAAAATTGTAAACTTGTATAACCTGAAATACTAAATGACCAAGATAGCTGAGATGGTGAAGCACTCTGTGCCCAGCCACCATCGTCAATGTCTTGAGCTGCAAAATATGTTCCTGTTGCACTTGTATATGTTTTATTTATTGATGGTGTCGTTCCATCAGTTCTTTGAAAATAATCACCTGTTCCATCATTTCCTTCTCCACCATATAGTCGAGAGTTCTTTTGATGGCTACTTCAATTTCTTGATACACATGGATTTCAGAATCTTGTTCAGCATGATCATAACTGTCAGCATAAATATTTAATAAGTCAGGAAAATCATTTATAGATGATTTTATCTTCTTCAAACTATTATTATACTGATCGATAAAGTTTTGCTGTAATTGCAGATCTAGATTAGAATTGGTGCTTTTTAATCGGGTATTGATAAATGTTTTTTGTTCATCAAATTCTTTATCTTGGGCTAGCTTAAGTACCTCTATAAATACCCTTAATGGATGAGAAATGGAATCCTCTATACTATTACTTAATTTCTCATTTAAATCATTAAGCACATTCTGAGAGCTAAATCTAAAACTCAATAGATAAGAATTCAGCTGATTGAGATTATCCATTAAATTCTGGTTGTTTCTCCAGATATTAATGCTTGAAAGGAAAGACTTTTTCGACCTTTTAGCCAAAATATATTGATCCGAATCATAATCGATATAGGAATTACTCAGAGGATGGTTCAATTTAGATATAAAGCCGCTTAAATTCTCACTAAATCCGTATTTGAATTTCTTGGAGATAGTCTCCATATCCTTTTTTCTTAAATCGATGAGCTGTTTTAACAATACAGAAATCTGTTCCTTATGTTGTAACAACTCTTCTTCACTTGGAATACTATCCATTGCTAAATCCATGGTGTTTTCAAATATTCCGGAAATGTTTTGTAAGGTTTTGAATACTTCATTTTCGAAACGGAAAGCATCGCGATTTAAAACAGCAACAGTCTCCTGTAACCCACCATAAATAGACTGAGGAAACAACATCATCAATTGCTCTTTAAAGTGAGCATAGTAAGGAATAGTAGAATTGAAAGCAAACAGAGGATTCATCCAAACAGCTTTCCTCTTCATTCTTTTATTTACCTTCTCAGCAGCATTTATTTGTTCACGAGTAATTTGAGTTTTAATGCGGTAAGGATATTTTGAAGCATTTTTCCCAAAACGATTCAATATTTCATTCAATCCATCCATCTTCTCATCCAAAAGCTTATCTAATGACATGGAAACAGATTGCTCGGTATATTGCAACTGACTGCGCATAAAAATTCCATGTTGCACTTCAATGGTTTTCCTAAATGCAGTCACTCTATTACTTGATGCTCTGTTGATTAGATTATCATAACTTTTTTCTCCAGATGCCAAAATATATTCTAACCACTTCACCTGATTATCAAGAATGGGCATCATGAGCTCATTCATAAATGCTGTGTAAATCTGCTCCATATCTAAGGAAAGCTTCTTCACAGCCGGTTTAAAGCTATCTTCTTTGAGTGTTTCTATTTGCGAGGACAATGGTTTTTCTTCGTTCATCTTAAGAGATAAAGAATCATCAATTGCTGATATTGGCTTTAACTCTCCAAGACTTAAGCTTTTAAACTCGGAACTTGCATTAATAATAGCAACTGTTCCTATATTTTGACATAGTTTATTGGTCTGTTCTACAAATTTCTCTTCTTGTCCTTTAATAATTGGCGTAAAACCAAGGAAAGTTAGATCCGTATCAACTGATTCTACTTGTATGATTTCATAAAAACTACGCTGCTCTATTTCATTATTGATGATCATTAGATCGGCATCAATACGCAGATTATCTAAAACATGTAATGCATTTTCATGAATGGAATTAGAAACATCATTATTCTGGTTGACAATGAGTAATCTTATTTTAGCGTTGGCCCAATCGTCGCTGGCAGTAATAAATTTAGACAATGAAAGGGCAAGGTTTCCATTATGACCTCCTCCACGCCACCAAATATCTATACTCTGTCGTTTTCCCCATCCTCTCTTTTTATCATAATCCAAAAGAACCACATTCATATCCAAAGAAGATAAATGCGAAACCAATTGAGAAAATTTTAGAGGATCGTTACTTTGACGAGCCCAGCCCATCATTACTGTATTAGGCTCCACACCAGAGAAACCATAGGTTTGTGCAATCATCTCTATACCATCGTAGATATTTCGCACCGATTGTCGACGAGTAAAAACTCCAGTATATTGTTCTTCTACCTCAGTGTGTATCTTTTGCCTTGATTTAGAAAATAGAAATTCAGAATCTTCGCTCAGGTGTAAATCGAAGTTGGATAAGAAGCCTTGCTTTCCCACCATATTTACTCCCATTTCTAATAAATGAGGTCTGGCATTCCCTCCTCCACTAAATAGGATGATATTGGGTTGCCAATTGGATTCTTTAAGCGGTTTCTGATTAATTCTATGCAAACTGGTTCGGATAATGCTGGTCCAAACACTTTGCCACACATCGGTTATGTTCCCTTGTACTTCTCTCCTTTTCAAGAAAAAGTAAATTCCAAACATGATCCCAAATGCTGCAACCATACCTAACATATCGAGATTTACCATCACAAACATACTGGCTATAAAACCTATTATACCAACCCATATAGAAACTTTTAAGCTTGGTCTAAAATCACTGTTCGACCAACGTTCCAGCACATAAGCCAAATTAATAAATCCATAAGCGGCTATATAAAACATGGAAACTAATCCTGCAATAATGTCTAATTCTCCAATTAAAATACCTAGTTCGGCCAGAATAAATGTAAGAATCAAAGCCCTTCTGGGTTCATTATTTTTCCCAACACCTTGACCAAAAAACACAGGTGTTACTTTATCTTGAGACATGGCTTGGAGTATTCTTGGACCACCAAGAATTCCACCTAAAGCGGACGAAAGAGTTGCTCCCCAAATACCTGCAATAACGAGAGGCGAAAACCAAGCAATTTTAATCAAAAAGTTAGTATCAGTAAGAAGCAATTGTCTATCTACGAAAAAAGCAAATAAAACGGCTAATGCTATATAAACCACTAAACCTACACCAATTGCATAAAGTGTTCCTTTGGGGATGGATTCTTTTGGTGATTTTAAATCACCAGACATGGCCACTCCAGCAGTAAATCCTGTAACTGCTGGGAAGAATATGGCAAAAAGAACTATTAAGTTAGGAGCATTTTCACTAGCTTTTAAAGCAGGTTCTGTAGCCTGATAATCACCACCAGTTATTACACCAACTATTATAGAAACGATAGAAAGTGCAATGGCTCCAAGAATAAAAAACTGGGTTTTTATGGCAATGGAAGTACTGATATAAGCGATTAATACCAATAAAATAATAACTATCGTTCCAATTAATCTGATATCATTGACTCCCCCTGTCATTCCAAGGAAGTCACTAATGGTTTCAATGCTCAGGAAATTCTCCACAAAACCCACAATATATAAGGAAATACTCAATGCTGTTCCAAGAAATATGGTTACTCCAATGCTTCCTCCCATGGGTAATCCCAAGCTTCGGGATAGCATATAGTAGATTCCTCCGGTTTTTATTTTCTTATCGGTAGCAATGGACGAAAGGCTAAGCCCTGTGGATATAGAGATTACATGAGCTATTACTATGAGTATGATCATAGAATATAATCCTGCTTCGCCAACAATATAGCCTAAACGAAGGTACATGATTACCCCTAAAATAGTAAGAATAGAAGGCGTAAAAACGCCACCAAAAGTGCCAAACTTCTTAGCTTGAGCCATAAATATTAAGGTTTATTGTATACAATGTTATAGGATACGAAAATACGACATTATAGTTACAGTGAAACGACTTAGTGAAACCATTACACAATGACGCTGAGCATCAACAAAATAAACTTAATAACTTCTAATAGAATTTATTTCAATGTTACTAAAAATGATAACTTTGGGCTTCTAAAGAAATCGCATAGTATGAAAAAAATAATATTCCACTTTACTGTCTTCTTTATTCTGTTGATTTTTCTCTTTCAACAACTCTCCTATGCCCAAAATACAAAACTAGAGGAGGCTAATCATAAAGAAATTGCCCTTGGCATCATTAATCAGGCTAGTACTTGTGCATTAATCACTATCGATGAAAATGGCTTTCCCATTTCTAGAATGATGCAGACTTTACCCACAGAAAATGACTTTATTATATGGCTTGCCACCAAACCAAACACAAGAAAAGCTGAGCATGTAAAAGTAAACGAGAAAGTGAGTGTTTATTTTACTGAAAATCAATCTACTGGGTATGTTTGTATTCAAGGAGTTGCAGAACTTGTAAATGATTTAGAAATAAAGAAATCCCATTGGAAAGAAGGCTGGCAATCTTATTACTCTAATATGGAAACGGATATGATTTTGATAAAAATTATTCCTACTGCTATTGAATTAGTCAGTTATAGCAAAGGTGTGATTAGTACAGAAGAAAACTGGGGAGCAAAAAAAATATTTTTCACGAATTAATTTAATATGTTGGCAGCCTCACGATAAATTCACTTCCCACACCCTGTTTACTAGAAACAGAGATATTTCCATTGTTCTTCTGCACAAATTCTTTACAAAGTATCAACCCCAAACCAGTTCCTTGTTCATAATTAGTTCCTGGGGTTGAAACGCTTTTATCAATTTGAAATAATGCATCTACTTGGAGTCTACTCATTCCTATACCTGTGTCTATCACACTTAAGGTATTTGCATCCTTTTTACCTTGTAATACAATTTTAATATCACCTTCTTTAGTAAATTTAATCGCATTTGATATTAAATTCCTAATAATGGTGTTTATGGAATGCTCATCACCTAAAACATAAAAATCTTTTGACCCTAGATACTGAAATTGAATATTCAATCCCTTTTTTAAAAGTTGAGCCTCCACAAGGGTGATATTATCAATAACCAGATCTTTTAAATCTACTTTTGTAGGAAGGAATGACATATCATTAGTTTGTAACCTAGACCACTCTAAAAGATTAAGTAAAAGGCGATACGACTTCTTTGATGCAGAGTTTAATACTTCGATATATTGTAGTGTCTCAGCATCATGAATTTTATCTTTTGATTGAATCAGCATATCACTAATTCCAAGAATAGAATTAAAAGGACTCTTTAAGTCATGGGAAATAATAGAAAAGAATCTATCTTTCGTAGCATTTAGCTCCTGTAAACTTTGGGCTTTTCTTTCTAATTCAAATTTATGCTCTTCAATTTCACTCTGCTGTGACAGAATTTCCTCTTGTTTATTCATCAATAAATCATTCTGCTCTTCTAATTTTCCATTTGCACGTGTATAAAGATTATAATAGATGTTTAGGTAAATAATAATCCCGGTAACTGAAAAAATAAAACCTAAAGTCATATCATAATACTGAGCATGTTCATCCACATATGGGACAATAAGTTCGGGAAATAGATAACCTATTACCAAAGAAATCAAACTCGATGTGATGAGTAAAGATATCAATACTATTCTTGTAATCCCAATAAATACCACATGGACAGCAACTATTAAAAGAGGAATAAAATACTGTATAGAACCATTACTTCCTCCTGTAGAAAACCAAGAAATGGGTAAGAAAACGAAAACTATAAAGCCAATCGTAATTATTTCCAAGAACTGATTCCTTTTCGCCTTAACCCTTGATATATAATAAGCTATAATACATATAATAGTATTTAATGAAGATATAGCAACAGATATCCAGTGTAGATCGAGGGCATAGTTAGATATAGTAGCAAAAATAGAAAATACTATACCTATAGCTAAAGTTAGATTTAAAAGTCTATGACGAATATCTGAAATATAGGCATCACCAGATACATGACTAATTATACTTTTTGTAAAACTCATTAAGTTTGTGGTTATTATAGATAGGAATAATTGATCGTAATGCTTTTATAAAATTAAGCTATTTAGTTACGATTTACAAGAGTATTTTACATAAAATTAGTTATGATTCAAAACTAACAAATATTTCAGGTTTAATTTGCTATCTTCGTAAACCATTTAATCTATGTACTATAGTCGCACAAAAAAGAATTACAAAGTCAATTTTTCTATTTGCATTTTTCTCATTTATATTCGGAAATATAGTGCACTCTCAAGAAGGACAATGGTCCACTCCTGTCCCCGTAACAGACTCCATTTCTAACAATACTAATCCTGCTATGGTGAGAATGATGCACAGAGATTATCTGTTTTATCAAAAGGAAATCAATACCAATACCTCAGCCATTTATATGCGAAATATAACTGAAATGACTGAGTCATCAGCAATGTTTCAGGAAGAAGGGGTGATGTTTAGAAATCCGCAAATAATTAAATTCAATGACTATCCAAATGAGCCAGATACACTTATTTATTTAGTCTTTGAAAGTGATTTGGAATCCAATGGAATATTCAATATCTATTATTCTAAATATTCTCAAGATGGAAACTTCACACAGCCTCAAAGCATAGAAATCGGATATACCAGCTGCAATGACTTAAAGATTATGGGCCATCGTTTGATTTGGGAACGCGGCGAAAATATTGAAACAACATATTTACAATGAAACTCTTCGAATTATTATTTCAATCCAACCATAATTATTGATGAAGAAAACTGTTCTCAACCATGCATTAGCGAATCTGAAATCATATACTTGAAAGAGGTAAATGATGACACAAAAATTTATAGATCTACATATAATTACCCTTTAGGAGAATGGCATGAGACTGTTGAATTTTTTGGAGGAATAAATTCTTCGCTTTCCATAATTGCCTATGATTATCATTATGAATTGGTATTTCTATGGGAATCTTTTGAGAATGGGATATGGAAACCCATGAGACATGATGTTGTTGAGGAAGAAACCGATATACTAGAATTAGAGAGTGATAATAAATTCACACCAGATGCTTTATTATTTGATATTGCTATTAATAAAAAGCAAAATGACACCTGGTTTAATTTTTTCACTTATACTGCTTCTGAAGATAATGAAAATTCAGACATTTTCATAAACAATTTATGGTGGGGCTACCAAAATTGTTTTAATATTTCTCAATCAAATGCTTCAGACTCAAATCCACGATTATTCTATTTACCAGCAAGTTATAAATACAATAATTACCTTGTTTTTCAATCTCTCAGAAATGGTCGTCAGCAATTATTCATCTCCAACTTATCATTTTGAATAGGAACAAATAATTTTGAAAATGATAATAATAATTTTACCATCTCCCCCAACCCTATTACTCAAACAGCTCAAATTACAAATTCACTAAAAGAAAGTGAAAATACAATCGTTGATATTTATAATTCTGCTGGAGAGTTAATAGAAACCCTCCCCATAAAAAATGCTTTAGAAACTACTTGGATTCCTTCAAAAGATTTAAAAAACGGAGTTTATATTTTTAATTTTAAAACTGATACAAAATCTATTAGAAAAAAAGTAATTTTACAAAGGTAAACCTGATCAATACTTTTGTGATGAAAATAAATATTCGTCCTATTCAAGAATCTGATAATCCTAAATTATCGAAAATAATAAAGAGTGTTTTTGAGGAGTTTAATGCTCCAAAAGAAGGAACTGTTTATGTAGATCCTACTACAGATGATTTATTCAGCTTATTCAAAGAAAAGCGCTCCGCTTGTTTTGTGGGCGAAATAGATGGACAAGTGATGGGAGCCTGTGGTATTTTTCCAACTTCAGGCCTAGAAAACAACACCTGCGAATTGGTGAAATTCTATCTACACAAAGATGCTAGAGGTATGGGATTGGGTAAAAGCCTAATGGAACAATGCGAAAATTCAGCCAAGAAATTTAATTATAAAAAAATATATCTAGAAAGCTTTCCTGAGTTTGGCAAAGCAGTGGACATGTATGAGAAAGCAGGATACAAAAGCATTGAAAATGCCTTAGGCAATACTGGACATTTTGGTTGCAGCATTTTTATGATTAAAGACTTTTAATCGATTGGGTGTCAAAAGCTCAATCCTAAACATATAATTAAGGGCACTCTTCTATCGGATATCCTCTCCTATCTGTAGCAAGTAGTACTAACTACTCTTACTCAAGTTTTTATTCTTTTAGGACCATTGATTTTGTTGGCATACCTCATGCATATTATTGCCAAGAAGAATGAAAAGCTCAGCTATAGAGTTATGGGACGAAAAGTTTATCTCTTTAGTTTTGCTTGGCTAGGAGCTTCGATACATGAATTAGGACATGCCTTTTTCACACCAAATTCCAATGATGATACTCTGAGCCCTGTAAGTCATTCGTATAATCCCACCAGCACCTATCAAAGAATTGGTAATTTCTTCATAGGAATAGGTCTCATTTTGTTTGGAGCTATTCTTTTAAATCTGGTCAGCTGGTTGCTTTTTTGGTTTTGGATTCGCAAAAATGTCCATTTACGAAATGCAAGGAGAATCATTTTTAATCCTTACAAATTTCAGTAGTATACCATCTAATACTAAGGTCAAAAGTCCTTCTTGAACTCATTCCTGAAATAGAAAAAGTTTATCGTCATGTGATTGAAATTAGAAGATGGTATAAATCAACAAAAGCTAAAACCTCCTATCAAAAGACTAGAGATATAAAGGAGTAACAAATTAAAGGTATCATTAAGAGCCTTATAAAATCGGCAAATGAAGAACTCAAAAATATTGCTTTTATGTTGAAAAGAAACATAAAGCCAATACTACACTATTTTAGTGCTAAAGAATCTAAGGCTAAAGCAGAGGCTCTGAATAAAAACTTACAGCGATTTGTAAATACAAATTATGGTGCCAGAAATATTCAGTTTTTTCTCTTCAGAATTAAAATCCATTTTGCGTACCGCATCAAAATAGGATTTAGCCAAAATAAAGTATGCATCTGCCTTGGTTACTTGGTGAAATATAGAATCGTTTTGGATTTTTGTTATATTTTGAAGATCACATTACTGGAAAATCATGTTACTCGCAATTTTACTTCTGGAAGTACAGAAATTCTTAACTTTATATTTTTATCAAAACAACCAGTCGGAATATGTTTTACTCTTAAGTAAAAATCCCTATAATTGTATACTCATTTAATAGGTATATAAACCAAAATCAATGACCTCTAAACCATCGAAGAAATCTTACGGTATCTTCACTACTTTTTTACTGCATTTGCATCCTCCAATGGTGGATAAATCTGCTATCAAATTCACTCGAACTTTTGGACTTGGAGGCATTAATGCCCTGCTCTTTGTTATACTGGCTGTGACTGGTGTATTATTGCGGTTCTCCTATATTCCTACTCCTAATCAGGCTTATGAGAGTATTTTGAATTTGCAAAACCAGACTTTCTTGGGCGGACTCCTCCGGAATCTTCATCATTGGTCGGCTAAATTAATGGTGATTACGGCTTTCTTACATTTACTGAGGGTTTTCTTTACGCAGTCTATTTATTTCGAACGCAAAAGAAATTGGTTTTATGGCCTGGGCTTATTTGCTTTGATTTTGGCTTTTAACTTCACAGGATATCTATTACCATGGGACCAGCTTTCTTTTTGGGCAGTGACAGTGGTGAGCAATATGCCTTATTATATACCTTTTGTAGGTGAAGGCTTATCCAACTTTCTTAGAGGAGGGCCCGATGTGGATGGACATACTTTATTGAATTTCTATAATTTACATACTTCTATTCTTCCTCTATTATTCGTGGTTTTAATGTCATTGCATTTTTATTTGGTGAGAAAAGCCAAAGGTGTGACTTTAGAAAACCCTGAAGAAAAAGAAATGGTAATAGTAATGCCTAATTTAGTGATTCGAGAAACATTAGTGGCTTTAGGATTATTTATTGGACTCTTATTGGTTTCAATGCTTTTTGCTGCTCCTCTTTTGGAATATGCCAATCCTCAATTGAGTCCAAATCCAATAAAAGCACCTTGGTATTTTGCAGGAATGCAAGAATTGCTCATACATATTCATCCCACTTTAGCTATTTTAGTGGTTCCTGTTTTATTCATTGGTTTCCTTTTCTGGATGCCTAGCCAAGAGATAAAAAGAGAAAACATAGGAAAATGGTTTTATAATGAACAAGGGAAAAGCATACTCATTTACTCTTCTTTACTCTCGTTCTTCTTTACCTTTGCTTTAGTTTTAATCAATGATTATATCATAGCAGATATGATGAATTCTTTGACTCCTCTCCTTTTTGGATGGATTCCTTTTATCATCTATATCTTATTAACCATCGGAATTATTTTCTTTCTAAAAAAGAAATTCAAAATAGATAAATTCGAATTATTCAATGCTTTATTTACCATTATATTTACATCTTATGTGGTATTGAGCCTCATCTCCATCTACCTTCGTGGAAACAATATGGAATTAATATTTTAGCCCTATGACCATGAAATTCAATAGACGAGGATTTATTAAAAAAGGAGTGATAGCATTGATTGGAGCACAATTGGGCTATTTGTTTTTCGATTCCTTTAAAAGAAAAGACCAATCAGATAAAGACCAAAAATGGTTTGAGGTGGGACCTCTAAGCAATCTAGAAAAGAATACCATTTACCCTTATCAATCGGGTCAGTTTTATCTTTCCGTATTAGAGGATGGTGGAATTTTGGCATTCTCGGTAAAATGTACGCATTTAGGCTGTGTGATTCAGGCTCAGAAAGATGGTTTTATTTGTCCTTGCCATTCTTCTTCTTTTAACAAATATGGAGAAGTGATGTCGCCTCCAGCCACTCGTGCTCTCGATACTTTCGATATTAAAGTAAAAAATGGAATCCTGATGGTGAATAATCAAAATGCCAAGAAAAGGTCTCAATTCGAAAAATCTCAAATCACCTACGCCTAAATGAACGAAAATCAAAAATATAAAAGAATCATTCAAGTATTAAGCATCCTCGCTTTGCTGATGATTCCCCTATACCTCCTATTGCAGATTTATGTATTCAATAATAATGATTCTGAAACTGAAGAACCCCAATTTGTGGGTGGACAAACTTGTATAGAATGCCATCAAACAGAATATGATGATTGGACAGGCTCCGACCACGATTTAGCCATGACAGAAGCCACAGAAGAATTTGTTATTGGTGATTTTTCTGATGTGGAAATCCCAAGAAATGGAATGATTCACAAAGCTTATAAAAAAGGTAAAGATTTCTTCGTTTTAACCGATGGAGAGAATGGAACATTACAAGAGTTTCAGGTGAAATATACTTTTGGACATTATCCTTTACAACAATATTTGGTGGAATTTGAGGAGGGCAGATTACAAACTCTTGCCTTGACCTGGAATAGTAGAGATACTAATTGGTATTATATGGCCGATTCAGTATATCGAGATATGAACGTGAATCACGAGAACTGGTTGCATTGGACCAATCAATCTCAAAATTGGAATTCCATGTGCGCCGATTGTCATTCAACTAATTTAAAAACCGGATATCAACACGAAAGCCAGTCTTATAATACCACTTGGTCAGAGATAGATGTGAGTTGCGAAGCCTGCCATGGCCCAGCATCTCAACACCTAACTTGGGCTGAAAAACCAGAATATTTACGTTCTAGAGAAGATAAAATGGGTTTAAGTGTACAAACCTCAGGGATTGATAATGAGGCTTATGTAAATGTTTGTGCCCGCTGTCATTCTCGCAGGTCTTCACTTTCTGATTACACTCCTCACGACCAAAGTATTTATAATCACATGATTCCTGTTTTACCTGTAGAGCCTCAATTTCATATTGATGGACAAATTTTAGATGAGGATTATGTTTTTGCATCCTTCACTCAGAGCAAAATGTATATGAATGATGTGAAGTGTAATGATTGCCATAATGTACATAGTGGAAAACTCATTTTACCTGGAAATGCACTTTGTTTACAGTGTCACCAGGCGGATACTTATGATAGTCCACAGCATCATTTTCATAAAGCAAAGGGTGAAATTGGTGAAGGATTAATTTCAGAAGCTGGTGAGTTTTTCGATGTGGGAAGTGGAACAGAATGTATCAATTGCCACATGCACGGACAGAACTACATGGGAGTAGATTATCGCCGCGACCATAGCTTTAGAATTCCTCGTCCGGACCTCACTAAAAAACTGGGCACACCAAATGCGTGTAATCAATGTCATACTAAAGAAACTCCTGACTGGGCGCAATCCTATATTGAAAAATGGCATGGACAGAGTCGCCCATTCCAATTTGGAGAAGCCTTATATGATGCCAATTTACAGACCTTGGATTCTGATGAACAATTGATAAAGATGATAGAAGATGAATTATATCCTCTCAACATTCGAAGTGCTGCCATATTGTATTTAGGAAACCAAAGTAAAGAAGAGATAAAAGCCATTATATACCAATCGCTGAAAAGCATTCATCCTCTTATTCGTATTTATAGCATTAGGAAATTGGATGTACAAGACCCAGCTGATTTGGAACAGCTCTTCCCTCTCCTATATGATGAAACAAAAGCTGTTAGAATAGAAATCGCATCAAAATTGGCACAAATTCCAGCAGAATATATTCCAGAAAAGCATCAAGAAATGCTTCAAAAGAACTCCGAAGAATATTTGGAAGTATTGGAGTTTAATAGTGACTTCCCATTGGGAAAATACAATTTGGGTAACTATTATTATAATAAGTCAAATTATTCTAATGCTGAGAAATACTATTTAATGGCATTAGAGCAGGACCAAGAGTTGCATCAGTTAAAAATGAATTTAGCCATTATGTATAGCTCAATTGGGAAGCCTGAGAAAGCTGAGAATCTATTATCAGAATATATCGCATCTGTTCCGGAAGATTATTCAGCCTATTATAATTATGGATTGATATTGGCAGAAAACAAAAAATATGAGGAGTCTTTATATTATCTAAAGATTGCCAGTGAACAACTGCCAGAGAACTCGAGAGTAGATTATAATATTGCTATGCTTTACGAGTTTGACAAGGACTTTAAGAAAACAGAGTTTTATTTGATAAAAGCCATACAGAAACAGAAAAACGAAACCAATTATTCCAATTTATATCAGTTTTATAACAGGACACAACAACAGGTAAAAGCTGAGAAATTGGCAGCAGAAATTAGAAGTGTTTTTGGTGAGTAAATATTGCTTGCCAGAAAACGTCAATTTCTTCGTTACTCTTGTTTTGAAAATAGTTATTTACAAAAGTAAACGCCTGATTTTCAAAGCTGATAAAGTCTCGAACTTGACGCTTCAGACTAAGCAGTACAAAAATTAGTAGCTTTCTTACTGACACTAAATATGGAATTAATGGCTTTTTCTAATTAAGAAATCAGGAAATGGGATTTGCAGAATCAGGAGCTACCAGACTTAAAAACAATAGGAGGTTAATTGGAGAAAAATCTCGAATGAATGATGCTCATTTGAAACTTGGAAAATCAAAAAAGAAAAAGAGGAAACTTACGAGTAATACCAATTGTAATTAAAAGTGAGCGTTAAGCAAGCTTTTAATTTTACAATGGTTTATGC
>JADGDY010000133.1 GCA_016744655.1 Bacteroidales bacterium
TCACCCATACCAGCAGTATGTTGAACAGCACCAGAAATTCCACAAGCAATATATAATTTAGGACGAACAGTAACACCTGTTTGACCAATTTGACGTTCATGAGGAGCGTAACCAGAATCAACAGCCGCACGAGAAGCACCAACTTCTCCACCTAAAACTTCAGCTAAATCTTGAAGTAATTTAAAGTTCTCTTTGCTACCAACACCATAACCACCGGCAATGATAATCTGAGATCCTTTGATATTTACTTTAGCGGGTTCAATGTGACGTTCGATAATCTGAACTGCCAAATCAACATCCTCTAAAACAGCTTCCACATCAAAATTCTTCACTTCACCTTTATGGTTATCATCAAAAACTTCCATCTTCATTACACCTTCTCTAACAGTTGCAATCTGTGGTCTAGTTTCAGGATTGATAATGGTAGCAATGATATTACCACCAAAAGCTGGACGAATCTGATATAAAAGGTTGGTATAATCTTTCTTAGCTTTTTTGTCTTGGTGATCACCAATGACTAAACTAGTACAATCAGCTGTTAATCCACATTTTAAAGCAGAAGCAACTCTAGGTCCAACATCGCGGCCATTAAAAGTAGCTCCAAATAGAGCAATTTGAGGTTCTTCTTGTTGTAAAACAGAAGTAAGAACCTTAGCATGAGCTCCACTTGTAAATGGGCTTAAGTTTTTATGGTCAGCTAAATGAACTGTATCTGCACCAAATGGGAAGATTTCACTTTCGATTCCTTGAAATTCGTGACCAATCACGATGGCTTCAACTTTAACTCCTAATTCATTGGCCAAAGAACGACCTTTAGTTAGTAGTTCCTTACTCACATCGGCAATATGCTTCTCTTCTGTGAGTTCACAATATATAAAAACGTTATTCATTTCTTTACTTTTAATGGTTTTAGCCGATGATATGACCTTCTAATAACTCTACCATTAAGCTTTCGATATCTTGATCGGTTCCGCTTAATGTTTTTGATTCCTTAGCAGCAAAAACTACATTTTCGATAGTTTTCACTTTAGTTGGAGAACCAGAAAGGCCTAGTTGTTCCACATCTGCTCCGATATCTTCCACAGACCATTCCTCAATTTTAAGGTAAGGACGAGCAGTGTATAAATCGGTATAATCTTTAGTCTCATTCTGTAATTCAGTAACAGTGCGAGCATGTTTGTAAGTCATTAGCTTTTTAGCATGACGAGGACGACAATCGTCGGCAGAACTAGGGACAGTTACTGCTAAAGGGAAAGTTGATTTTACAGTCTCTACTCCTCTTTCTATTCTACGCTTAATAGTGATTTCTTTTTCGTTTACATCCAAAATATCTTCGGCATAAGCTACTTGAGGAATCCCTAATTTTTCGGCAGTTTGTGGTCCTACTTGAGCAGTATCTCCATCGATAGCCTGTCGACCAGCTACCAACAAATGAAATGGAGCTAGTTTTTTACATGCTAAAGAAATAGCATATGATGTAGCAAGAGTATCACTACCTGCAAACTTTCTATCTGTAACTAAATATCCTCTATCGGCACCGCGATACATGGCTTCTCTAATGATTTCTGCAGCTCTAAATGGCCCCATTGTTAAAACAACAACTTCGGCACCTTCTACTTTATCTTTTACTTTTAGAGCAAATTCCAAGGCATTTAAATCTTCAGGGTTGAAGATAGCCGGAAGTGCAGCACGATTCACTGTACCATCAGCTTTCATGGCATCTTTACCAACATTTCTGGTATCGGGAACCTGCTTGGCTAATACAATTATTTTAAAACTCATATATTTATTTTTTTCATTTGTTAGCTAAAAAAAACTCGACTATTGATGTGAAAATTTCCAAAAAATCCTGTTCAGATTTTCAAATTCAAATGGGAAACAAAAATAATCAAAACTATAGGAATAGCAAATTACAGATCGTATTTAGAATTAATACGATCTAGCAACAAAATGATGAAAAAACAGAGTTATTTCCTAACTATCTATATGATATCATTATAGATAGAGTATAAGAAGAATTTAATACGAAGCGGATATGATTACTGAAGAACTACCTTCTTTGAAACCAACTTTTCACCAACGCTAATCAGCAAGAAATATTCTCCTCTTGGATAATCCACAAAATCTACTTGTGTATAATTAGATTTCGGATTTAGAATAGCTAATTCCTTTCCATTGAGGTCGAATAATCGGATTTCAGAAATCTCATCTTCTGCATTGATATTTAAGAAATCTGTAACTGGATTGGGGTATAATTCAACTATTTCTTCGAGTCCTTGTAAAGATTCTCCAACATCTGAAACATTACCATTAACTCTCAGATATACTTTGGTTGGCTCAGAAAGGCTATAACCATCGAAAATAGTATATTCAAATATGTCGATTCCATTAAAGCCAATTTCTGGCATGTAAGTAAATGAACCATCTACATTCAATTGAATAGATCCATGTTGTGGAGCTTCACTAACTAAAGCCATGAGCTCATTTCCATCTAAATCGAAATCATTCATTAATACACCGATTTCTGCTCCAACAGTAATAGGGAAATCTGGTCCAGTAAGATAGAGGCTATCATGAATAGCCATAGCTTTACTGTTGAACTCGGTTAACCTATCCTTCATCACCCAATATGAAGTTTTCAATACTTCCTCAAGTTCAGAATCTTGTCTAACATCGAGGGCATGCCAGGAATCCCATAAATATCGTTGACTAGAACTATACAATTCACCTTGATAAGAAACAGATACTGCAATTCCATCTGTAATCATTTCTTCGGTTTCTGTTGTTGTTCTGTCGTCATGAAATACACTTAATTCACTTGGTGCAATTACATTAATTAGAGACCAAGGAATTCTAATAGAGATTTTATCTTCATAAATCGTAACCGCATCTTTAGAATTGGGAGCTTGAGTGGCATGATTCAATTGTAGGCTACCAATATACTGAACATCGGATGGGCCTGCATTATTTTTCCATCTAACAATATTCCAAGGAGCTCCATTGGTTATAGTAGAATGATAGAGCTGATTAGGAGTAGATTCATAGTGATACAATCCATATAAATCGTAAGCTTCTGTTACATATAGATTAGCAGAATAGTTCTTAATTTCTAAAGCAAACTCAGAACGATGTTCCAATTGTTGACCATTTGGCAATATAGACTCCCCTAAGGCATCTAAATAGGTATCTAAAGCAACCCACATTTCATCTGGAACGTCTAACTCATCTTTTAATGCAATCTCAATTTCTAAGAAAGTATAATTACTTCCAACTTTGATATTTTGGATTTTGGAATCTTCTCCAAAGTTACCAACCTCCTCAAAAACACTTTCTTTTGTAAAAGCCACCAGACCAAAATTCTGTTCTGCAGCCGTTACATTATGCCATTGTATTCTTCTATCACCAGGAAAATCTATATGATCGGTTACCCAAGTTCTCTTGAACCACTCGTCCATCCAGGCAAACTGAAATCCGCCACCACAGCCTGTGGCTTCTATTGATTTCAATATCCTAATGTCAGTTTCTCCTTGGGACTCCTCATCGAATCCTCCGTGATTCATACCGGAAGAAGCATAGTGTGCTACTCCCCAACTCGATGGAACTCCAAATTCTGCAATAATAAGAGGCATTCCCTCATAATGGGACTTTAATTCGGTTAAATAACCTAAATAACTATTTGGTCCGTAATTATCGGAATAAGATTGATATGAGGATTGTAAACTTACAAAATCAGGATAATATGGATAAGCATGGTAGCTTACAAATACACCAGCAGGAGCATATCGTAATTCGAGTTTCGACAAGTCGATGGAGGAAGTATCTTCATCATTAAAAGCCTCCTCTATATGTTCTAAGGGATCAAGTGTAGGCCAACTAGAAAAACTTACAGGTCTTTGGGTTTGATAATTGTTTTGTTCGTACTCCAATACGTAATCCATTTTCTGAGTATACCACACTTCACTAGCACTAGCTTCGCTTATAGCAAGGTGTGTCCCTGTATAAGAAGTTTGATCGGCATGAAACTGATTAGTTGTCATAATCTCATAGGGATCTACTTCTCGTCCAATTATATAAGCCATATTCCATTTTGAAACATCTGTATGAAAATCACCATAAGCTTTTCCAAAACGATGAGGAATTACAATATTTCCATGGATACAATCTATATTTTCTTGAATCTCATTTGTAAATTGAGTATTAAGCATATTTAAATCCATATTGTAGTTCTCAATTTCTTCGTTGAGCCATACACCCTGAAAAATAAAAATTGGATTCTGTGGATTAGCAATATTAAATGAATCTAATACTTCGTAAAACCTAGGATAGTGCAGAGTATAAAGTCTAATGGTATTAAAACCAGCATCTTTAATTTGCTGCAACCACCTGCCATACTGAGCTCTCGTAGCAGCTAACTCACCAGGGAAAGTTCCAGGCACAGATATTCCTAAGTTTACACCTTTAACGAAAAAAGGAATATATTCGTTTCCATTCCATATACTCAAATGCTCTTCTGTGGTAGAAAAAGGATATTCATGATCACTAAAATCTTGAGAAAAAGATAAAGTTGAAGTAATCAAGAGAATGGAGATAAGGCTAAATTTTAATAATGCATTCATAATTTAGGTTTTAACTTTACAATTAAATCGATAATATTCTGAATAATAACAATTTGCAAAAATACGGAAATAATTTTTGTCAAAGAGAATTAACAAATTATTTATTGCTCTTTATTTGCTTATATATGATTTTTGCTTGCATGATATGTGAGATGGTCCATTTTTTTACAAAGTCCTGCATATCATGTAATAAAAAAGCATTTCTGTATGTATAAGCATGCCCAAGCTCATCAATCTTTCTAATGAAATCTTGATAGCTACTAACATACTTATTGAGTTCGGCTTGATTCTTATGTTCTAACAATTCTGGTGCTACACTGGCATATTTTTCTACATGTTTCTCTAGTTTTTCCAGTATAATTCTTAATCCTTCTTTGTGGTTTTCTACTCTAGTGTCGCTAAGGTCTCTAATTTCATCATGAATATTGAATAATTCTTCATGTTGCTTATCAACACTAGAGATGCCAACAATATAGGCATCGTTCCACGAGCGTTTTATAATTTTAGGGAATGCCATAGTAATATTATTTTTTTTGACTATCGAAAGCTGTACGAGTCATCTCTCCCCATTTTTGATTATTTCTAATGAAGAAACTAAAATTTCCTCTTAGTGCAAAATATACATTCAGTGGGTGAAATACAATGACTTCTATTAATGCAAAAAATATGACTTGAAGTAGATATCCATAGCCCTTATATTTATTAAACATAATTGCTTCAAATAAAACACCAAGCATTGAGAATGCAAACGCAAAAGAAACTACAAATAAAGACAACATAATATAGCTACTCGGGTTTACACTACCTGTTAAAATTAAAACGACAAAATAGATAATACCAACAATTTCAACAATTGGTGCTAACCATTCAAATATAACCCAATAAGGAAAACTTACCATACCAATTCTACCATAGCGAGGGTTAAACATCATATCCTTATGCTTTAAAATTGTATCAATTGCACCTCGGGTCCACCTATTTCTTTGTCTAGATAATATTTTAAAAGATGAAGGAACTTCTGTCCAACATAATGGATCTGGAATAAAAGCTACTTTATACTTCATTTTCAACTCGTTTCGCATATATTTTCTCATGCGAACCACAATTTCTAAATCCTCTCCCACTGTAGTTCTATCGTAACCGCCAACGGCAACAACTATATTTCTATCGAACATTCCAAATGCTCCTGATATAATTAATAAACCATCAACTTTACTCCAAGCCATACGACCTAAGGTAAAAGCTCTGAAATATTCAATCACCTGGAATTTCACTAAAAGCTTTTTAGGGAATCTTACTTTCGTAATTCTACCATCTTTAATCTCACAATTATTTGCTACCCTAATCACTCCACCAGAAGATATTACTTTTCGTCCTCTCTCTTCTTCAAGGAAAGGTTTTACTAACCTTAATACAGCATCGGGCTCAATGATACTGTCAACATCTACTGCAACAAACAAATCACTTCTAGATACATTGATACCAGCATTTAATGCATCGGCTTTACCACCATTTTCTTTATCAACTAGAATCAAATTTGCAAATTCACTATGGATAGATCTATAAATTCCTCTAATCTTACTGGATTTTACCTCATATTCTATAGCCATTTCCACTTTAATTAAACCATAATGCTCAATTACTTTTGCAAGACTATCATCGGTACTACCATCATTTACAATGATCACATTAATTTGAGGATAATATATTGAAAGTAGGCTTCTAATGTTTTCTATTATACTTTTTTCTTCATTAAAAGCAGGTGCGATAATAGAAACACTAGGAAGGTTTTTATAGCTTAATATACTTCTATAATCAAAAAATTTATTCTTATTTACATAGCGCTTTAGCTCAACTGTAGAAAGTATTGAAATGAGTATATAAATGACAAATAATATCAAAGCATATATCAAAAAAAAGCTACTAAATATATCGGATAATGTAAAAAGTAATATCATAATCAATTATATTATGTTAAAATCTGCCACTTCACGACAAGCCAAGGCAATTCGTTCATCGTCCATTTCTTGATATTTAAAAAACTGGGTAACATTGTGTTCAAATAACATTCTAAGTGCATATACTTTAAGAAGAATACTATCATTTTTTATTACGGTATCCAGAAACTCCATGATTCGTTCAGATAAGCCTACTTTGGTTAAAGCTTTCATGATATGCATCTTATTTTCTTGACTTTCATTTTCGTATTTCGACAATAAAAATTCGATATCCACTGCTGATTGCTCGTTACGAGTATATAATTCCCAAGCTACTTCTCTTAATAACTCATCGTTATCTTCTAAAGCAGATTTCACTAGTTCTCTTTGATCTCTTTTTTCACTCCCAGTAACCAACATAGAACCTGTTACACTAACTCTTGAGGAGGGTGATTTTATCATTTCCTGATAATTTGTATTATTAACCTTCAAACTTCTATCAATCGCATTATAAATAGTATTGATGGTCAATTTAGAAAGATGGTATTTTTGAGTCAACAAGAAATCTAGATTATTAGTTTCTGATAATCTCACATATGCCACTATGGATTCGTATCTAAGCGCATAATTTTTGCTAGTGATGTATTTAGAAATGTGACGCTCGTATCCATTTATACCAAGGTAAGAGGCTATTTTAAATCCAATTATCTTCTTGCTAATATCGTGAGAATAAAGGAAATACTTCAATCTCTTGGTAATTTTAGCATCCTCCATTAATTGTGTAAACTTATACCTAAAATCCTCAGAGATTAAATTTTGAGTTTGCACAATCACTCTGAAAAATACTTCAATTGCTATTCTACCTTTTACGTTTTTACGGAAATACTTGTAGATATCTTTATAATTGTTTTCTTCATCAAAATAATCGGAATATAAAAACTCAAT
The DNA here is from genome assembly GCA_016744655.1 of Bacteroidales bacterium. Taxonomy (GTDB): domain Bacteria; phylum Bacteroidota; class Bacteroidia; order Bacteroidales; family UBA12170; genus UBA12170. The sequence continues at coordinate 7,499 of JADGDY010000133.1, forward strand.
CATCTTTGTTGTAAAGTCTTTCTCATATTCTTTTTCTCTTTGCTGTTGCTTTTCTTTAATGTAGATAAAATAGGCACTCGCAATTACAAATACCATAGCAGTTACAAAAGACCAAATACTTATGTAAACCAAAATATGGATCCACCAGTCAAGAAGTTCAAAATAGTGATATAAGGGATTGACTAATAGGTAATCTCCTATGGTTACACTAGGAACATAGAAGAAATATGTAAGAAAGATGATTAAGCCTAATAATAGAATTAATAGTACTCTTCCCAACAAAAATCGAATATTACTAAGTATATATATCATCATTAGAGTCGGTGTTTATAAATAATTTCAATAGTATAACGATTTCTAAATACACTTTTCGCTGTCTCTTCATAAGCAAAACCAAATGAAATTTTTAAATCGTTAGTTTTTGTTACCATTAAGCTTTTTTCTAGCTTAATTCGATAAGAATTTAGGTTGAAGTAGTCTCCTGTTGGATCTAAAATATATCTTTCGTCGGGAGAGTTACCATATCCTAGCTCCACTCCCCAATAATTAAAAGAAATATCTCCAAATCTTCTCACATTAGCCACAAGAGAAATAGAGTTTCCATTTTCATCGAATGTATAATATGGGCGTATTGCAAACCAATACTTGTTTAAATATTTCCCTAAATGAGCGGTTAATATTGGCACATGTTTATCGGTAAAATACATATATCTTGCTCCAATAGAAGCTTCAAACTTACTCTTTAGTGGAAAAAAATATTCGATTCCTGCTCTGTGTTTTGGAAATACTTCATTCACCAGAGATACTCCATAATTAAAATACATATACTGGGATTTTTTCAGCATATGATAATAATCTACCTCTACTTGTAAACCATCAGTTCCAAATCTATTGGCATAATTCAGTCTGAAAATTAAAGTATTCTTTTTGATTTTAAAACCATAATCAATATAAGCTAGGTGCTGAGGTTTTGGATCGTTTTTATCAAAGAAATCGATGGCATAATATCCTGTTATTGTATGCCTTTTACTTTTAATTAAAATATCTCTATAAGAGTTAAACAAAGGAGTAGAGTCTAAAAGTGCTTTTTGCTCTTCTGGTTCAAAAACATCAACAGCTGAATCATACTCAATTAGTCCATCATAGGCATACATTCTCTTTTGAGCTAAATTATACTCATTTGCATAATCATTTTTTTCTGCCAAGTCGGCTTTATTAATAACCTCATGATATTCTTTATTCCATAATAACTTATTCAACCAAATATCATATAAACTCTCATTCTTAGGCTCATTTTTATAAGCTAAATCAAGATAAACTTGGGCTGTATCGTAGTTACCTTTCCAGGCATAAGATTTTGCTGTTATCAACAATGCGTTTATACTCCTGGGATAAATATTAAAAACAGAATCGGCAGTTTTAATAGCTGCAGGATAATTTCCTTTTACTGCTTGATCTTGAGCCTTAACTAATAAAGAATCGGCAAGATATCTTTCTTGAGCTAGGAGCATATTATCATAAGCAGTTTGCATGGGAACCGAATCTAGAAACTTCTTTGCTTCTTTTTCTTTAAACTGCTGAATTGCTTTGTTATACTGATCTAAATTCTGATAAGCATAAAGCTTCTTTAAATTAAGATTATATATGTTTTCATACCCCTGATTTTCAGCAATATTCACCATATCTAGAACAGCTTTATATTCAGAATTCCAAAGTAAAATATTCAACCAGCTGTCGTACATCTGTTGATTGGTATTGTCAATTTTATTAACTACCCTAATATAATATTTGGCAGTCATATAATCTCCATCCCATGCAGTCACATTAGCTGCTTGTAGATTGGCATCTATTCTTTCCGGATCTTCTTCTAAAACACGATCGATATTACTAAGGGCCTCTTCATATTTACCATCTAGTGCTAATTGAGAAGCCTCCCTCAATAATGAATCAGCATTTAGCTGTCCATATGAAATTTGAATAAACATCAAATTCAACATAAAGATGAATAGGTATATTTTATTTCTCATAACGTAGCATTAAATTCGTTTTGTTCCAATGAAATCCAACTGTTCTTCAAATCATATAAAATCATTCGAGGGTCAATAGGTTTTTCATAAAAATAATTAGCTCCTCTTCTTAAAGCCTTGGTCTTCATATCATGAACATCCACACCAAAATATAGAATACTACAAGTCTCTCTTCTATTTTGACGTAAATAGGAAATGGCCTCAAATATGGCTCCTCCCGTTACAATCTCGTCAACCAGTATTAAATCGGATTTAGATGTAATAACGGATTCTCTTAGCTCAAACATGGAGGAGTAAATCTTCACTGCAATACCATTATAGTATTTCTTGAACATATACTCCATGGTGTTAGAAAACACAGTATCTTCTGATACAATACTCACAAATACTAAATCGTTGTTCATCGCTTCTGAATTTTAGAGTAATAATCATTTAAAATAGTCGTAGTTAATGGGCGATAAAAATCCCAGAAAAAACTAACTCTTTCCTGCGGTACATTTGAGTAGCTAAACGAACTACCCCAATTTGATTTTTTAAACTTTGAAGATTTTAACCCAATAGGATTATCGGAGAAATCACCCGCAAAATAATAAAAAGGATAGTCGCCCTCTCCTTTAACTACTGCAGGAAAAACTGTTGGAATATCGAAATGACTTAATATAGAATCCCCTTCCCTATTTAATGTTAAATGGTAATTAGAAATTACAGTATTGGGATGATAAAAAGAACAGATATCAAACCAAAATGAATACTTCATCACCTCTGGAATCCCATATATATCACAATATTTTTCAGATGTATGAATATATGGAACTTCGTTTTCTAAATGCTTTCCATTTTCTACAATTACAATTCTATCATCGTTTCTTACAAATACAATTCCTGATTCTTCAAATGGCCATTCACCATATTGTGCAACATAATTTCTTTTTACCCATCCCGGTAATTCTTCATTCACAGTGGTATCTAATACATCAAAATATCTACCAACCCATTTACTCCATTCCATTGAAAAAAGTTGTTCAAATTCTTTTCTTTCACTTCTATGAGTTGGAGAGGCTATAATATTAAACTCCGTCATAATGAGTTTCTTTTGTTCCTTCATCCCTCTCAGAACATACAGTTCGGAAGGAGTAAGTCTACCATAAATATGTCGTGAGCGTTCCATTGGAGGAATCTTCTTATAATCTTTTGGGGCTATTTCAGGGTAAGCATCCCACCATTCAGCTACATAAATACCATACAAATCAGTATAATATAACATATCGTATGAATTAACCAGCGAATCTAACTGGTACTCTCTATAATCATTGAAATAACTAATCTCATATCCTCCTTTTTCATCAGGGAAGAAACCAAAATAATCTAATTCTGGATTATATAATTCACCATTAGGTTTTAAAATTCTTTCATGATTAAGAATCCAATTTAGAGAACTGTGCTCTTGAACGTCTTTGTTCAACACAGTCTTATCTAAAATCAAGATATTCATTTCCTTATCTTCTTGACCATACCAAAACAACCAAGATATTAATGGAGTAAATATCAAGAGAAGTAATAAAAATATCGAAATTATTTGTTTCTTCATCCAATAATACTGGCCTAAAGACCATTTGATTTTGATTAGCACTATACATTCAACAGCATAAAACTGATGAGATGTAATTTCCAACAAACATGCCAATATAACTACAATACTGAATTACTGCAACTTAAGACAATTTCAAATCATTAATATTTCCCAATTTGAGAATTATATCTAATTTTGGATGAATTCTGATAAATAAAGTTAATTATTTGGCTTGGAAGAGTATTCAATACAGGATTTTGGAGAAGGTTTTACCAAAATAAGAGTCACTAATTAAAGCGTTTAATTCACTTGTTCTGAGCAAGATCTTGCTTTCTCTTTGATTCTATTAACCTCATGTAAATTGGGTACAAAATATTGAAGAGCCATATGGTAAAATCCTTTTGCTTTTAGCGAATCCTTCTGCAAAAGCATTACATCTCCAGCTAATTCATAAGTGTGAAAATAATTCGGATTCGACCGAATTAGCTCATCTATATTTACAGCTCTATTTTGATTGATATCTTCCTTTAGTTTTTTAAATTTCAAGAATTTAGGATATTCATTTTCTAAAAAAACAGAATCAGAATGAATGGTTTTTTTAGTATAATTAATATGTTGTAGCAGAGAATATTTATGATTAAAAATGCTATCTAAATTATAACAAACGTAAGGACCTAATTGGTATGGAGAACTAGAAACCCAAAACATGTTTTGCTCAGGCTTGAAAATTATTGAATGATGGGCTATCAACTGATTAATTGCTCCTTCATTACCTAAACCTATATCTGCATTTTTTAATCCTTTAGTATCCCGTAATATATTGGCTATATCTAACTCATCAAACTCCTTTTTCTCAGCTAACAACTCCTCTACTCTTTGAAATCTATAATCAGTAACATTTTCATCTATGTTTTCTTGATTGATTTCTGTATTGAAAAGCTCCTCACTTTGAAAATGATTCGTTAAAACAAGTTTATCATTATTGGGTTGATATAAAATGGTTTGATCAGGTGTTTTTTCGATTATTGCCATTTGCTGATCAGCAGCTGATGAAACCATAAAACTTTCGGCAACAAAAGATTGGTATTTTTGCGCAATAGCAAATGCTTCATCTATATTTGAAGCATACTGTAGAATGTCTCTAGCAATGATTGAAACAGGAGTCTTAGCAAAAAGAGGAATTTCAGATTTTGCTGAATTTAAAGTAATACTAAGGCCTCGATCATTCATACCACTCACTACCCCAATCATTCCTCCCCAGGTAATACTTGAGAAAGAATATCCATTATCGGGTTTCACAAACATGACAATTTTGTTTTCTGCAAATTCATCACCTACATAAAAATCAAAATTACGACCTATGAGGAGGTTAGAATCAGAAGACAAACTGTTATTGACACCGAAGGCGGTACACTCTACTAAATGAAGATTCTGCATAGCATGACCAATATCGTGGGCAGCATGGTAGTTGAGTTGACGAGCATAATTATCGCCAATAAACATAAAATCATCTGATGCAAATAATGAAACTGCTTTTATTTCTCTGAGGTATTCGTTTGGAATGTGATCTGGTAATTGATAATTAATAAAGGAGGTTACATATTTTAGGAAATTCAAATAGGACTCAGAAGGGATCATCTTTTTTATTTGCTTAACAAATGCTTCTTCCTGATATTCTATTAGTTTTTGAGCAAGTATCCCATTTTTAATTCCTAATTCTTCTGGACTGCCAGAAATATACATTTCCCAAAGGCCAAACCTGTTTTTTCTTAACCATGAGTCTTTATATTGAAAAGTGGTGTCATTTAGCTGGATTAATTCTTGAGTATCGATTTTATACTCAACTAAAATGGGCTCATCAAGTTGTATAATGGAGAAATACCAAATAACTATTATCAATAAAAATGAAAATATTGTAAGGCCAATCAGAAGGAGTATTTTCTTTGCTTTCATCAAGAGACTTCTTTTCTAATTTTTTGAAGTAAATAATCGTAGCCTAAGATTTCGGCACTAGTAAGAACCGCACTTATGGTAACACCTAAAGCTCCATGCATATTTAAATTCTGTCCTGTGAAATACAAGTTAGGAATTTTAGTCTTTGGTAAAATAATACTCTTATAAGGGTTATTGTGATCTTTTTCTATGCCATAAGCAGAACCATTTGGTGCTCCAGTATAATGTTCATAGGTAAGTGGTGTTGCTGCGTACCATGATTGAATTGATGACTTTATTCCTGGGAATCTTTTATCTAATACTCCAATTAATTTTTCAGCTTTTTCTTTTTTAAACTCCTCATAACTTTCACCTCTCATACCTTTGTGAGTTCCATGCCAAGCAGAAAGATCAGCATAATCCATATAAGTAAGAATATTTGCATTATTAGCCCACTTTTGATCTTTAATTGAACAACCTGTATAAAACAAAAAGAAATTTGGCCAGAGATCAGCATTTTGTAATCC
>JADGDY010000134.1 GCA_016744655.1 Bacteroidales bacterium
GAATAATATTATTCATCTTATCTTCCATAGGTAGCTTATTTATTGGATTTCAATTTGATTCATTTATTTGGAAACAAAGATAAAAATAAAATATTGTCATTAAAGAAAACTAAGAAAAAACTATGGTAGAATTAACCTTTGATAACTTATAAATCTAAAGCTTGTAATCTTTTAGGTTCGATAGGATCCATTTCTTCAGGTTCTAAATCGAAATTAGAAAGCTCTGAAATGGAAATATTGATTAAATCGTTACGGATAGAAGAAATTGAAGCAGTGGTATTATTCAATAGAACTACTGTGATATCGTGATCAATTTCGCGGGTTAATGTGGTGGAAAAGCCATGCCACAAACCATTATGATAAATCAGATTTCTACCATTATCATCCTTAAATCGCCAACCATAACCATAGTTAAATGAACGAGAATATCTTGAACTCGTTTTTCCTTTGGTATAAGCCTCCATTAGTGTTTCTTCCTTCACTAACTGACAATCGTTTAAGGCTCTTTGGTATTTAAACAAGTCGATCACATTGGAATAAACCGACTTATCACCTAATACCATATCATTGGGCTCAAAATCGTATCTATAAAGCCTCCTCCCTTTTCTATTATAGCCCATCACTCTATTACCAAGTGTATCCATCACATCATGACTATAAGTAAAAGTATTATTCATTTTTGCAGGTTTAAAAACTTGTTCATTTAAATATGTATCAAAATCCTGTCCACTTACTCGTTCTACCAATAAAGCTAAAATGGCATATCCTGTATTGGAATACAGAAACCTTTTACCTGGCCTATTATTCAGTGGAAGATCGTGTTTTATCAAAAGATTTAAAATGTCTTCATTAGAAATCAAGCTGTCATTATCCCAATAGTTATCCACCAAATACATATAGTTCTGAAGTCCAGCTGTATGCTGTAATAAATGCTTAACAGTTATATTTTCATATGGAAACTCGGGAATGTATTTAGTAACAGTATCTTGAAAAGTTAGTTTCCCTTGGTCTTTTAATAACATCACTGCAGTAGCGGTGAAAGATTTACTAACTGAAGCCAACTGAAAACTAGATTCTACTTCTATCTTATCTTTTGTCCTATAATTACTGTAACCATTGGCATAGGTCATTAAAATCTGACCCTTATAAGCCACCAAAGCAGTGCCTCTAAAACCATTTCTTTTTAATCTTCTATGAAGTACACTATCCACATGATGCAACTCTTCTCTGTTCAAATATTGAGGCTCTTTTTCTGTGGGTTCAGGTGGTAATTCTACAGCATCAGTAGTCCCAATTCCTATTGGAAAGGCAATAAATAAAAATGTAACAATATAAAAAATAAACTTAGTAAACCCCATTCAATACTACTTTCTCCAAAGTTAACGCATGTCGCGGGCACAAAAGTATATAAAAAAGTAAGTTTTCAACATCATTTTTTTAATTTCCTATTAACAGGATTCATTATATTTGTCAAAGTATTTAGCAATTAAGAAATGAGTGAAGAAAACAAATTAGCATTCCCACAAAAGCTTGACATTGATTCTTTTCCCAAAGAACAAAAGAAAAAACGACGCAGAAGAAAATCTGGATTCGTCTATAAAATAAAGAAACGGTATAAGCTCTGGCAAGAAGAACGTGATTGGAAAAAATCGCAAAAGAAGAAATACAAAGCCACTTTTGGAGAGAAAGTACTGATATTTATTCTAGCTCCCATTGCCGACTTTTTAGATGATATTAGGAGAGAACGAAAACTTAAAGAATCTTTCAATAAAGAAAAAGGACCTAATTTCTTTGTCAGGCACTATTTAATGTATAAAGAAAATCAAGAAGCCGCTAAAGAGAGCAAACACCTTAGTAGAAAAATCAGAAAATCCTTAAGCTTCGATTTAGATGAAGATAAAAGGATATTCAGTTTTAAAGATGAGTTCCTTCATATGAAAGATACTTGGAAAACACTTCCTTGGAACAAAAGTCGCGACATAGAAAACCTATTTGTTTCTACGTTTACCATCCTCTTAGCTTTTAGTCTGAACTACCTGCTGATTCAAGCTGCCAAATACGGAACTGCAACTTTCTTTAATGTCCCAGCACTTTGGCAAGATGGAAGAATTATTTTCAATATCCCCCACGCTTCCTCTCTGTGGACCTATTCCAGTGTTTTAAGCGTTTATATGGTTGGACCATTTCTGGCTTTTATTGTAGCTATGGTTTTCAATAGCCTTCACAGCAAAGTAAAAGATAAAAGCTCATTTAAAGCCCTCCTCTATATGTGGATTTATCTCACTGCTTTTGTTCTTTTCTTTGGAACTTTTGTGGCTGGAATATTCACCGATAGAGGTTTTGGTTATGTGATTGGTTGGCTTTTCATTCCTAAATATATTGAAATCCCACTTGGTTTATTTTCTGTATTTATGATTTGGATGATTGGATTTTCGGCAGGAAAAAAGCTCATAGCCTTCGCACCACTGAGAGCATTCTATACCAGCCCATTACCACAGTTTTTTATCAAATTAGTATATATTTACATTCCAGTAATAATCAGCATATTAGTTTTATTATTAATTGGATTTAACAATAGAGATTTTACCATTCAGTTGGTTTATATCTCGTTTATTGGGATGCTTACACCCACACTTAGGTTTATCCCTGAAAGAATGGAATAATTATGAAAATAAAAGCTATCACCATCATTTTATTAACTTTGCTGTTCATGAATGGCAAAGCACAAGAAAACTTTGAACTAATAGTATTAGGAAGCGGAGGAGGAACCGACGATGGTAATCTTTCTGGTTATTTATTATCTGCTTCTGACAGTGATAAATATCTTTGCCTCGATGCAGGTACCTTAATGCATGGATTAATCCTAGCAACAAAAGCTGGTCATTTTAATCATTTGGAAAAAGATACTAATACCGAAGAACTTCCAGCCCACGTTCTACATCATCATATAGATGCATACGCCATTAGCCATACTCACCTCGACCATATTACTGGAATGCTCATTGCAGCTCCTTTCGATAATGAGAAAAAGATATTCTGCTCTCCAAAAACAGCAGACGAGTTGATGAATTATATCTTCCTCTCACCTCTTTGGGCAAACTTTACTACCGAAGGAAAAGGTGCTATCGGGAAATGGGAATTAAAAAGAATGGAAAATAAAAACTGGTATAAGGTTCCAAACAATCAACTTCAAATAAAAAGCTTTGATCTTTGCCATTCTTGTCCAAATACTTCCTCCGCATTTTTAGTAAAAAACAATAACAGCTATGCTCTATATTTTGGGGATACAGGTGCCGATATTATTGAAGGAGAAAATAAACTAAACGAAATTTTCAATGAAATTGCACCTCTTATAAAAAAGGAAGAATTAAAAGCCATATTCATAGAAGTATCCTTCCCTGATTCTCAGAAAGATCAACATCTATATGGTCATTTAAAACCGTCTTTATTAGAAAGTGAGTTGGAGAAATTAGCTGCCAAAGTGAATTCAAAAGAAATAGATAATGCTTTATATGGAGTAAAACTATTCATTACTCATTTAAAGCCAAATTATTCAATAGAAAACAATAGCCTCCCAATTATTACGGAGGAAATTATGAAGATGAAGCATTATGGAGCTGAAATCATCTTCCCAAAACAAAGTGAAAAACACACATTTTAAAACATAAATTATGAGTGACAATATCAGAAATTTTGAACCAAAAATAGTTTGGCAATACTTTGATGACATTTGCAAAGTACCACGCCCAAGTAAAAAAGAAGAAAAAATAATTGCTTTCCTTAAAAAGTTCGGTGCCAAACATAAACTGGAAACCCTACAAGATGAAATAGGAAATATCCTCATCAGAAAAGATGCTACTAAAGGCATGGAAAACAAGCCTTCAGTGGTATTACAAAGTCATATTGACATGGTTTGTGAAAAAAATGCCGATGTGGAATTTAATTTTGATGAAGATGCCATTATTCCAAGAATAGATGGTGAATGGGTAAAAGCAACAGGAACCACTCTAGGTGCCGATGATGGAATTGGAGTTGCCGCACAAATGGCAATTTTAGCTTCAGATAATATTGAGCACGGACCAATAGAGTGTCTTTTCACAGTAGATGAAGAAACTGGTCTTACTGGTGCTTTTGGATTAAAACCAGGGTTTGTAAAGAGCGAAATTTTGCTCAACTTAGATTCTGAGGATGAAGGCGAATTATATATTGGCTGTGCCGGAGGAATTGACACTTTAGTGGAAATAGAATATGAGACAGAGGCAGTAGAAGGAGCTGTTCAGTTTTACGAGGTGACAGTAAACGGGCTCAATGGTGGACATAGTGGCGATGAGATTCAAAAAGGATTAGGAAATGCGGTAAAAATCATGAACCGTATTTTATGGGAAGCAGCCAATAAATATGGATTACAAGTAGCCGATTTCAAAGCCGGAAATCTTAGAAATGCAATAGCTCGTGAGGGTTTTGCTACAGTATGTATTCCTGTTGACCAAAAAGATAACTTCGAAGCTTTCTTCACTAAATTAGCTACTGATATTAAAGCGGAATACGCTATTACTGAGAAAAACATGCAAATTGCATTCGTTGCAACAGCAGAAAAACAAGAGGTATTGCAAACTGAATATCAAAATGCCATCCTCAATTCACTTTATGCTTGTCCACATGGTGTTATTGCTTGGTCGCAAAGCATAGCTAATTTTGTAGAAACCTCAACTAATTTGGCTTCTATTACCATGAAAGACAACATTGCTTATATCACCACAAGTCAGCGCTCTAGTGTGGAATCAGCAAAAGATGATATTGCGAATATGGTAGCAGCTAACTTTAAAAACATTGGTGCCTTTGTAGAGCATGGTGATGGATATCCAGGCTGGACTCCAAATACCAATTCAAAAGTTCTAGCTCAAACTTCAGCATCCTACGAAAAGCTTTTCGGTAAAAAACCAAAGGTATTAGCTATTCACGCAGGATTAGAATGTGGATTAATAGGTGAAGTATACCCTAAGATGGATATGATATCCTTTGGCCCAACAATTAAAGGAGCCCACTCCCCTGATGAACGAATAAAAATTGACACCGTAAAGATGTTCTGGGATTTGACTTTAGATGTATTGAAGAATATTTAAATATATAGACTAAATATTAGTTCTTCATTCTTTTACTTATACTATTAGGTCATTGAACCTAGTTCATTGAACCAAATGGAATAGGTAAAATGGGTTAAGAAGTCAAATTCAATATCATCAAACAGAATATGACAAAATACAGCTTGCAAAAAGCGGATTCTTTAAACAAGAAATCCGCTTTTTTTATAAAAAACTTTAATAAAAAAACATCCCCTAAAAATCCGTAAATCTACGTATTAGCCTATATTTGTATAATATGTAACCCTCCAACTTTTAAAAATTAGACAACCATTTGCATATTCATCTGGTCTTGATGATTAAGTACCATATTAACAGTATTTTATTTACTTTAGCGTTCACAATTTACTGTTGATAAATTTGTAAAACCGATCACAAACCAACAATCGCAATATGCAGGGGGACTATATTTTTTCTTTTAAACTATCTAAGCGAGTACTATTCGCTTTTAGTATTCTATTTATACTATTATTTCAATCAAATACAGTATCTGCCCAGGGGGATTTTTGTATTCAAGCCGATCCTTTTTCTACCTCTTCAGCAGCTACATTTCCTGCAGGGGTGGGTGGTGGAGAAGCCGAACCAGGACCTGATTATAATTGTTTAATGTCTACACCAAATCCAGCGTGGTATTATATGAGAATTAGTGTATCTGGTGATATCATGATGAAAATGTCTAGCAGTCCCGCTCGTGATATTGATTTTATACTATGGGGTCCTTTTGACGATCCAAGGACACCGTGTACTGATGATCTAACAGAAAATAAAGTAGCAGGCTGTAGTTATTCCGGATCATCAGTTGAACGTGATACGCTCTGGGGTGCAGAAGTTGGAGATTATTATATTATGTTGATTACTAATTACTCTCAAATGGATTGTGATATCACCTTTGAAAAAGAAGATGGTGATGGTGAAACAGATGAAAGTATTATAAATTCTGAAGCAAGTAATAATGGACCTGTTTGTGTTGGATCAGATTTAGAATTATATGTTGAATCGGTAGCAGGTGCTACTTATTCCTGGGTTGGTCCTAATGGCTTTACATCTACTGATCAAAACCCCAAAATACTTAATGCTCAAACAATAAATGGCGGAACATACAAAGTAACTGTAACAGTTTCAGGAGCTTCCGAAGTATACGAAACTATAGTCGGCATAATATATGGCACAACATTTAGTATTATGGATACCGATAACAATATTCAAGACGAATATAATATTTGTCCTGGGGAATTTATAAAGTTAAAAACCAGTATCCCCTTATTTCAAAGTACTGTGGAATGGAACAATGGTAGTAACGGAAATGGACAATATTCCGACAACATTAGTACTGAAGGTACAATTACAGCTACATTCCAAAATTACTTTGACTGTATTTCTGAAAAAAGTGTACAAATAAATGTTTATAATGAAACGGATGTAGACTTCGATTTAGAAGATGAGTTTTGTGAATTTGAAGACCCATTCTTATTATCAAGTACGGTATCACCCTCTGGGGGAACTTTCACAGGGCCAGCTGTTGATGGCTCATATTTTAAACCAGAACTGATACCCTTAAATGGATCCGTTACTACTACCTATACCTATATTGATGCTAATAGCTGTACTGTAGAATCCAGCATTACCACCCAAAGACATTCAAATCCTGATGTTTCTCTTGTTATTCCTGGGGACAAAGAAGAAGTATGTATTGATAAAGAACCTTTTAACCTCAGTGTAGGAACACCTTTTGGTGGTACTTTCTCTGGAAATGGAGTTTCTGGCCCTGTTTTTAACCCAGCTGCTGCTGGAACAGGAACATCAACAATTACCTACTCTTTTGAAAATGCAAGTACTGGTTGTTCCGATGAAGCAATTAGCAGTATAGAGGTTCATGCCTTACCCATAGTTAATTTCAGTACAGTGCCAACTATTTGCCAAGGTAGTGGTATTTATACCATGACCGAAGGAAGTTCTCCTAGCACAGGTACTGGAGAATATTCTGGGAATTTTATTAACGAAGTCGGAGAATTCAATACTGATAATGCCACTGTGGGAGATCATGAAATCACCTATTTGTTTACTGATGAAAATGGATGTACTGATTCAAAAACTCAGACTATTCATGTAATACTCGGTGCTCAGGAACCAACCAGTATTCTGGTTAATAGACCCGAATATTGTTCAAATAATTTACCAAGTGATGGCACCATTAAACTAATTAGTTATGGTCCAGATCAAGCGACATCGCACTTCTGGTATGCAAATGATTTTTCAGGTTCTCCTATTGGTGACGAAAAAACAATAATAATTCCTGCCCCAATTGAGACAACTACTTATTTGGTAAGAAGCCAAACACAATGTGGTAATTCTGATCACTTAGGTATAACAGTAACAGTAAACCCTAGCCCTGAGGCAGACTTTTCATTTGAAAATGGATGTCAAGGAGCAGAAGTCAACTTTGATAATAATACAGTTTTAACTGCTGAATTAGATTATTGGACCTGGGTATTTGGAGATGGAAGCACAAACTCTTCACAAGAAAACCCAACTCATATTTATAACTCCCCAGGTACATTTGATGTTAAATTAAGGGCTTTTAATATTCATTCATGTTATGATGTCTCTGAACAAACTATCGAGATATTTCCCACACCTCAAGCTCCAACATCTATTGACTTAGCAAATTCAGATCATTTAGAATATTGTTCAGATGAAGCAAATAGTATTGGACAAATTTTATTGGTATGTGAAGGCCCTGATAATAATGAGAATTATTTTTGGTATAAAGAAAATTTAGATGGTAGCTCTATCGGGAACTCAAAATCATTAAGTATTAATGCCCCTACAGAAACTACTACATATTTAGTTAGAGGAGAAAATGACGGAGACTGTGGAGATTCTGATGAACTCAGCATTACAGTTACTGTTAACCCTAGTCCTGTTTCTGATTTCTCTATTCAAAATAGTTGTGAAGAAGAGGAAGTGGTACTTACTAACAATTCCACATCCACTGAAGCAATCACTGGTTGGGCTTGGGATTTTGGTGATGGACAAACTTCAACTATAGAAAACCCTATTATCTCTTTTAATTCTTCTGGTGACTACACTGTTTCGTTGGTTTCATCTACATCAAAATGTTCCAATACTCATGAAGAAACGATAAGTATTAGCGCCACTCCCCAATCGCCAATTAGTATAGATTTAGCAGATCCTCAAAACTTAGAATATTGTTCAGGCGATGCTGATAAACCCATAAATATCACCTTAAAATGTACTGGAGACGATAATGACGATAACTATTATTGGTATGCTAATGATTTTAATAATTTCCTAGGAGCTTCTAAATCACTTACTATTGAAGCACCTACCGAAACAACAACATATTTAGTGAGAGGAGAGAACGATGCTGATTGTGGTGTATCTGATCATCTCGATATTGTAGTAAATGTAAATCCAAGTCCTATAGCAACATTCGAGGTAGATAATGCATGCCAAGGAGAAGCTGTTATTTTTAATAATAATTCAGATGCCCCAGCAGGCTCTAATCCAACATGGTATTGGGATTTTGGTGATGGAATTACATCCACAGAAAAGAACCCAAATCATGCTTTTGATTTCCAATCAGATCCCTATTCTGTAAAGTTAATTGTAACAACTGGGAGTTCATGTACTGATGAGTATGAAGAAAATATAACAATCAGTCCTACACCACTTGCTCCTACTTCCATATCTTTATCAAATACAGCACATCAGACTTACTGCTCTGTTGATAAACCAACAAATATTAATTTACAATGTGATGGTCCTGATGAAAACAATACTTACCAATGGTATAAAAATGATTTTAGCCAACCAATAGGAAATAGCAAATCTCTTACTATAGCTGCTCCAAATGTTACCACAGAATATATCGTTAGAACAGAAAGCGAATTCGGATGTGGGGAGTCTGATGACAAAAGGATTACAGTAACAGTGTTTAATAGTCCAGTTGCTAAATTCACCCCAAATAATATAGATATTTGTCAGAATGAAAGCATTGAATTTAGTAATGAGTCCACTGCTTCTGCATCAGCACCAATAACATCGTGGAGTTGGGATTTTGATGATGCAAGCTCCTCCACAGAATGGAACCCTACACATCCATTTGAAAACCATGGAAGCTATACTGTGAATTTAACAGTTTTAACTGATGATGGTTGTGAAGATATTAAATCGCAATCAATTACGGTTTATGATAACCCTACAGCAGAATTTTCTTCAACATCAAATTGTTTTGGTTTTACTACTGTTTTTGAGAATACTTCTGAAGCACCTATTAGTAATAATCTTTATTATAATTGGCAATTTAATGGTGAATCATCAACTCTCGAAAATCCAACATATGACTTTCCAGCTGCTGGAGACTATCCAATAAATTTAGAAGTGACTACCGAAAACGGATGTTCACATAGTGTTAGTTCTATTTTAACTATATCACCGAGTCCTACTTCTGCATTTTCCTATGATAACCCTTGCCAATCCAACGTGGTAGATTTATTTGACAATTCGCTGCCTTCTAGTGCTGACAATGCAATAATTAGTTATAAGTGGGAATATGATGGCACAATAATATCCGAGTTAAAAAATCCTACCTACGTTTTTCCTACCAATGGAACATATGAAATTTCATTAACTGTTGTTGATGAATCAGGCTGCTCAAATCAATCAATACATGATCAAATTGTTGTCGATCCAGAATATTCTATGAATATTACTCCAGATATCTTTTGCATTGGTGTTGATGGAAGCTTCAGCGGTGTTCCTATACCCAATAACGTCCCCTTAACAGACTATAAATGGACATTTCCAAATGGTGATATATTAAATGGGAGTAACATTAACTACTCTTTTCAGGAAGCTGGAGTACACACAGTTAACTTAGTAGGAATTAAAGAAAATTGTACTGCAGGTACTTCTGTTCAAGTTGAAGTAAAAGAACTTCCTAATACAGATTTCACCATTGAAGGATATTGTTTAGGAGTACAAACAATTTTATCAGACATTAGTACGGGCGATGGACTTGCGTTAATTTCAAGAACTTGGGATTTCGGGAATGGAAATAATTCTACTGATGAAAACCCTATAGTAACCTATACTAATGCTGCTACTTACCCTATTAGTTTAGAAGTAACTGATGCAAATAATTGTAGTAACACAAAAATTCATGAATTGATCATCAACCCACTTCCCATTGCTACTATTGAACCTCAAGCCCCATATTGTGAAGATGAGGTTATCACATTTAATAGTAACAACCAATCAGTTGGAAACCTTATTGAATACAAATGGAACACAGGGAGCGGATACAATACTGGTAATGAATCTATTACCCACACTTTCTCTACCGGTGGTGACAAAACTGTTTCTTTAGAAATTACTGATGAATGGGAATGTAAAGATGAAACTGAATTTAATTTATATATCACTCCTGATTATTCTATAGATATATTATTCGAAAGCCTTTGTGATAATGAAGAATCTATTCTATCAGGCTTTGATACTAATACCGATTTTGATCCTGATTCTTGGGAATGGTTATTTGATAATGGAGATCATTTCACAGGCCAAAACGCTAATCATTTATTTGGTTCAAGTGGAAATCATGAAGTACAACTTTCTGCCAACAAAAATGGTTGCCAAGAAAATCTAACAAAAAACCTTTATATCAATCCTGCTGCTACTGCAGACTTCTCTAATTCCTTAATTGGACTTCATGATATCGTTGATTTTGAAGATCTAAGTACAATCAATGGTGGCGGAATAATCGTATCCTGGAGTTGGAATTTTGGTGATCCAGGAAGTGGAGCCGAGAATACCTCTACTCTTCAAAACCCTACACATATTTATCATACCCTTGGTGAATTTGAAGCTTCATTAACAGTAACTGATGAGAATGGTTGTAATACAACTATTAATCAAATACTAGGTGTTAATCCACCACCTGAAAGTGCTTTTACATGGGATCCCAGTTGTTTTGGAAAAGAAGTTCAATTTAATGATCTGAGTACAACAAGTGAAGGTGAAATTACGAATTGGTGGTGGGATTTTGGAGACCCTGATAGCCCATCAAATTCAAGTACAGAAAAAAGCCCTTCTCATTCATTTTCTGCTCCCGGAATATATAATGTTCGACTTGTAACTCTTGCTTATGGCGATGATACTATTATCAAACAAGTTAAGGTATTTAATAACCCTGTTTCTAATTATACTGCCTCTACTCCTTGTGAAGGATTCGAAACACAATTTAATCAGGAGATATTAATTGGAGATACAGCTATCAACTCTTGGGAATGGAGCTTTGGAGATAATAATTCTTCATCTGTTGAAAACCCAAACCATTTGTTCCTTCAAGCTGGTAAGTATCAAGCAAAATTAACCATTACAGATAAGAATGGTTGTACTGATTCTTTCACCAAAGAAGTTAGTGTATTAAAAAATCCTACAGCTAATTTTTCTACTACAGCTAATTGTGTAAAAAATCTAACTGAATTTAATGATATTAGCAGTAATGGAGACGGAGTTTTATCGTCATGGGATTGGAACTTTGGAGAATTAGAATCAGGCAATAATAATTTATCATCGCTTCAGAGTCCGAGTCATGAATTCCTTGATATAGGTTCTTTTAATATCACATTTAGTATAGTAGATGAAAATGGTTGTTCTGATATTTACCATAAATCAATTGAAATAGTTCCTAGTCCAATTGCAGATTTTTCAGCAACAAAACTGTGCGAAAATGATTATGCTGTTTTCACAGATCTAAGTCAAACAAACAACTTAAGTATCAATTCATGGAATTGGAGTTTTGATGACGCCTCTTCTGGAATTAATAACTCTAGTGTTCTACAAAACCCTTTGCATCAATTTTCCACGACTGGAGACAAAAATATACGTTTAATTATTTCTGATAATCAAAACTGTGTAGATACAGTAGATAAACAATTAACTGTTTTCGACAATCCTACTGCCGCATTCAGCGTAAATACTCCCTGCGAAGGAGTTATGAGTCAGTTTGTTCAAGAAAGCTCTATAGGTAACGCACCTTTAATTAATTGGGATTGGGATTTTGATGATGGGACTTATTCAAATGAAAATGCTCCAGAACACCTTTTCCCCTCTGGAGGAGAGTTTTTTACTAAACTTTCTATTACTGATGAATATGGATGTTCCGATATTCTTGTTCAAAAAGTAACTGTCTGGAATAACCCTACAGCATTGTTTGCTGCAAATAGAAATTGTGTTAATAATATTTCTTCTTTTGAAGACAGCAGCCCTAATGGAGATGCACAAATAATTTCTTGGTCTTGGGATTTTGGAGATCCAAACTCAAATAGCAATACCTCTCTAGATAAAAACACGGAACATATTTATGACATCGAAGGAACTTATAATGTAACTCTAAATGTGGAAGATGAATATGGTTGTATTGATGAATATACTAATCCTATTATTATTGTCCCTAGTCCAGTTGCAGACTTTAATTCTAGTTATTTATGTTTTAATGACCAAACCATATTTTCTGATAACAGCACAACTTCTAATACTAACATAAATCATTGGAATTGGAATATTGAAGGGATTACATATACAGAATCTAACCCAACACATAAATTTGTATCTGCCGGTGATAAAAACATTCAACTTATCGTTTTTGATGACCTGAACTGTAAAGATACCATCACAAAAAACATCTACATAACACCTGAATTCACACTAGATATCAACGCATACAATCTTTGTAACAATACTTTAGCCAGCCTTCATGGTGAAGTTGTAACACCGGTATTGTCTCCTGATACTTGGACTTGGCAATTTGAGGATGGGCAAACACCTGAAGGACAATCAGTAAACCATACCTTTACTAATTACGGCACACATGATGTCCAATTAACTGCGGTAAAAAATGGATGTACTGAAGTAATAAACAAGGAATTACTTGTAAACCCCTGCCCCACAGCCAATTTCATATATTCTTTAGTATCCTTAGACGATATAGTTCAATTTCAGGATATCAGTACTCTCAATGGCGGGCCTGCTATTGCCACATGGGCTTGGACTTTTGGAGACCCGATGAGTGGTTTAGAGAACTATTCTGACTTACAGAACCCAGAACACCTATATAGTCATTTAGGTGATTTTGATGTTACTTTAACAGTAACTGATGCCAAT
>JADGDY010000135.1 GCA_016744655.1 Bacteroidales bacterium
ACAGTGGCACTAGAACCCATTTTGTAGATTTGAGAAATAGCTAAGCCACTACTGATTTGAGGCCATGTATCACCTTGGTTATCTGTGTAGTATAATCCACCATCATTACCATTGTATAATCTGTTATTTAAAGGGTTGATCTCATAAACGTGCATATCAGCATGTACAGAAGGTACACCACAGCCACCATACCAATGTGAATTGATGGTCCAGTTACTACCACCATTAGTAGATACCCAAGTATTTACTCCACCAACATATACAAAATTCTCATCATTTGGATCAATAGCTATATCCATATCATACCATCCTTGACCATTACTTCCTGATCCATCACAGCTATAATCGAAAATATTAGGGCTTGTAGATTTTACAGTCCAAGATTCACCAGCATCTTCCGATTTACTTGTACTTCCGTAAATGCTTCCACTTGAAAGTAAAACATAAACTACTTCAGGATTAGCTTCAGTAACAGCAATTGCACCTCTGCTTCCACCAGGAAGTCCGCTACTACTTAGTGAAAAGCTATCACCATTGTCTGTACTTTTGTAAAAGTTATTAGTTGAAATGGTATAAACCACATCACTATTATCAGGTTTAAATAATATATCTTTGAAATTACCACTCTGGCTCACTGACCATGTAGCACCCATATCAGTAGATTTATAAACACCGCCATCGGTTGCAGCCATTATTAAGTCTGAGTTATTTGGATCTTGTATCATTCTACCAACAGTACGGTTTCCCATCCCATCATTTGATACATTCCAAGTAGCTCCACCATCTATAGATTTAAAAACTCCCATTCCATCAGAATCACCAGCGTCTCTATCACCGGTACCAATTAAAATGATATCAGCATTATCTTGGTTGATAACAATGCTTGATACTCCTAATGTAGGTTGATCATCAGTTAGAACTTCCCAAGAACTTCCACCATCAATAGATTTCCATAATCCACCTTGAGGAGCACCAATGAAAATAATATCAGCATCAGTTGGGTGAAAAGCAATGGCGTTCACTCTTCCCATTCCATTTGGTTGTCCAGTACCTGTGTTTATTGGTAAGTTTATAGGACCAATGTTTGTCCAGCTGGCATCTGAAGTTACACTTCTTTGGTTTTTAAAAGCATTCACTCTCTTGTAAACTTGATCGGAAGGAAGTCTATCTCCGTTTTCATCTATTTGAAACTGCATCATATATTCCCAGCGCTTAAATACCTTCCAACCAGAACTTTTAGCAGGAGATTTTCCAGCCCAATAGGTGTTAAACTCTGCTTGAACATCGTAAAAATTAGCACTTCTATCACTCATCATCTGAACCCATTTAGGTAAATCATCATTCTGATTTTGGGCTGAGAGGAATTGAATTGAAAGTAAAATAGCCAAAAGGCCAAGAGTAAATTTTCTCATCTTTTATTAATTAATTATTGATTTTAAACTTTGTAACGAGATAAGTTCGCTAAAATAGTGTTTTTTATCTTTCTTAATAAATCAGTAAAATACCTGATATTATGCTTTATAGACCAAGAGGTTTTTATAAAATTGTCTAGAATTGTTTTATTATTTTCAAGACTCAAGAATATTGTAAATTTGCAGTATTAAATATAATTCATGAAAATTGTTTCTATCCTAAAAAACCTAGGCCCTGGTTTACTGTATGCAGGTGCTGCTGTGGGAGTTTCTCATTTGGTGCAAAGTACTAGAGCAGGTGCTAGTTATGGATTTGGTTTAATTGGTATTCTTATTCTTGCTAATATTCTGAAGTATCCATTTTTTGAGTTTGCGCCTCGGTATGCTATCAGCACAGGAAAATCTTTAGTTCATGGGTATAAAAAAATAGGAAACTGGGCGTTGATTTTGTATGCAATTCTAACTTTATCAACCATGTTTATTATTACTTCCACAATAAGCATCGTTACAGCAGGATTGTTAAGTAGTTTGTTAGGATTATCTATAAATATAAAATGGGCAAGTATGGGAATCATGGTTTTGACCATGCTTTTCTTAATTATTGGGAAGTTTCGATTGCTAGAGAAAGGGATGAAATATATTATCCTAGTACTAACTGCAAGTACTGTTTTTGCCATAATCTTTTCATTTAAATCAGAATTAACAGGGACCTATAATTTTGATTGGACCAATGCTATAGATATTGCTTTTTTAATTGCTTTTATAGGTTGGATGCCTGCGCCAATTGACATTTCTGTTTGGCATTCCACATGGACAGAAGCAAAGTATAAAAATGTTAATGAGAAGCCAAATTTGAAAGCTGCAATTAGAGATTTTAATATTGGATATATTGGGACAGCTTTTTTAGCGATAGGGTTTTTAGCATTAGGAGCTTTTGTTATGTATGGTAGTGGTCAGGAGTTTGCCGCTAAAGGAGTGACTTTTGCAGGTCAATTGGTAAGTATGTATACTGATAGTCTAGGACATTGGGCTTATTATGTGATAGGGATTGCAGCTTTCACAACCATGCTTTCCACATCAATTACTGTTTTGGATGCATACCCTCGTGTGCTTGAACCAACTTTTAGCTTACTTTTGCCATCCAAAAAACTTAAAGGAAAGAATAGTAATCGTTACTATTTGCTTTGGATGGTGGTTTTAATATTAGGATCTTGGGGATTGATGTTTTGGTTTGGTAAAAGCATGAAGTTTATGGTGGATTTGGCAACCACTATTTCATTTTTAACTACACCAGTATTAGCCATCCTCAATTATTGGGCAGTATTGTCTGTGCCGATAGAAGAACAGCCTCCCATGTGGTTAAAGATTTATGCCTGGATTGGAATGGTTTTTTTAAGTTTATTTAGTGTGTTTTATTTGATTTGGAAATACTTATAGTATGTTAGAAAATATAGAATTTCATAAGATTATTAGTAATACCATTATGATTACCACTTTTGTAATGGTGATGATGATGGTGATTGAATATTTGAATGTAAAAACAAGAGGAGACTGGGCACACAGACTTAAAGAATCTCCTTTTCTTCAGATTATCTTTGCCGCAGTAATGGGAATTATTCCTGGTTGTTTAGGTGCTTATACCATTGTTTCATTATATGCTCACGAAGTCATTCGATTTGCAGCTCTAGTAACTGCAATGATTGCTACTTCTGGTGATGAGGCATTCGTGATGTTTTCTCTTATACCAGAATATGCGCTTTTAATAAACCTAATTGTAATGGTTATTGCCATTACTGTTGGAGTTTTGCTCATGCATTTTGGCAAACGATTTGAGTTTTTCTGTGTGGCTCCTGGTCATATGGAAGTTCATCAACATGAGGTAGATGCGCATCCGCAAACTGCGAATTCTATTATGCAGAATCTGAAGAATATCACTTTTATTAGAGCGCTATTGATTTTTGGAGTGGTTTCATTTTTAATCGGAATGGCAACCGGTGTATTTCATCACGAACATTTCGATATTTCAACTCTAGATGGAGCTCAGCCACAGCACCTCCACGATCATGCTCATGATCACGACCATTCTCACGATCATGCAAATGAACCATTTACGATAGATTGGATTAAGATTACCTACATAATTGTAATGATCACTGCATTATATATTTTCCTAACCTCCTCTGATCACTTTTTGGAAGATCACTTATGGGGGCATGTGATTAAAAAGCACTTTTTAAAAATCTTAGGATGGTCATTTGGAGCAATGATTTTAATAGCTTTTGTTGGTCAGTTTTATGAGCTTAACGAATGGATTACGGATAATATATGGATGGTGTTACTGCTAGCTGTTTTAATTGGAATAATCCCTGAGTCGGGCCCACATTTAGTGTTTGTAATTATGTTCTTTCAAGGTTTAATTCCTTTTAGTGTGTTGTTAGCTAGTTCTATAGTGCAAGATGGGCATGGAGCTTTACCTTTATTAGCGGAGTCAAGAAAAAGCTTCTTTACCATGAAAGCTATTAATGTAGCAGTTGGTTTATTAGCTGGAGCTATTGGGCTATGGGTAGGATTTTAATCTAAAGCCCAGAGTAAAAGTCTTTAACTTATCAATTCAAAAACAAGTCATTTAGCCATTTATTATAAGGTCCATGATGCACTTGAAAAACGTCTTTGTTTACACATTTTCTTTTCAAATAATAAAATAAGTTAAAATCCTTCCTTGGGTTGATAAATTATTATTTGAAGCTACTTTTATAATTCCTTTATTCCCAAATTAATCTGATATTTGCGAGTTAAATAGAAATGATGATACAAACTAAGAATATCAAAAAGTCTTATGGAGATTTACAGGTGCTGAAAGGCATCGATTTTAATGTGAATTCTTCCGAAGTTTTAGGGATTACAGGTGCTTCTGGTGCAGGTAAAACTACATTGTTACAGATTTTGGGAACTTTGGATAAACCTAGTGAAGGGGAGGTTTTTATTGATAATATTTCTGTTTTTGATTTGAAAGAACAAAAGCTTGCAGATTTTAGGAATCAGAATATTGGTTTTGTTTTTCAATTTCATCATTTACTTCCTGAGTTTAATTGTTTAGAAAATGTTTGTATGCCTGGTTTTATTGGTAAACGAGATTTTCGAGAGGTGGAAAAAGAAGCTAAAAAGTTATTGGAGTTTCTGAAAATGGATCATCGATTAACTCATCAGCCTTCTGAATTGTCTGGTGGTGAGCAACAAAGAGTTGCCATTGCTAGGGCATTAATCAATCAGCCGAAAGTGGTTTTTGCGGATGAACCTTCTGGAAATTTAGATAGAGCCAATACCGAAGAACTGCACCGCTTGTTTTTTCAACTTCGCGATGAGTTCGGACAAACCTTTATTATGGTCACCCACGATGAGCATTTGGCTTCTCTTTGCGACCGCACCGTACATCTAGTTGATGGCCAAATTCAATAAACAATAAAGCAAGAGAAGAAACGTTATATTTTGATAATCTTTTATAGCTCGAAAATACTTTTATGAATAGCAAGAATACAATAACCATTATCAGCCTTTTGGCTTTCTTTATCCTTTTCACTACCTCAATTTGGGCACAAGAAGTGAAGGATTATGCATCGGTAATAAAATCGGCGGATGAATATTACCAAAACAAGGATTACTATAATGCTAAAGCTGCCTACCAATTAGCAGCCAAGCTAAATCCCGAAGAGAATTATCCCCAAGAGAAAGTCCAGGAAATTATTAGTCTCCTAAAAGCTGAAATGGCTGTTAGAGGTGAATATGACGAATATATAGAAGCTGCCGATGCTGCTTTTGATATGAAAGATTATGAAACAGCAATCACTAATTACGAAGAAGCCTTGGCTCTTATTGCTTATGAGGCCCATCCAAAAGGAAGACTAGAGGAGTCTAAAACTCTACTTGAGGCAGCTATTTTGAAAAAATCCGTTTATGAGCAAGCTATTACAACAGCTGACGAGCATTTTGCAAAGCAAGAATACGAGCAAGCCATTAGCTTTTATCGGGATGCTGCCAATGTTGATGATGCACAGAAATATCCAAACGATCAAATATTAAAGATCACCAATATACTACAGAATCAAGATGCTAACAGGCAGAAGTACGAGCAAGCTGTCCTTAAAGCTGATCAACAATTAAACTATCAAAAATTCTCTGAGGCTTTAAGTCAGTATGAATTAGCTCTTACGGCTAGACCTGGTGATGAATATGCTACTTCTCAAGTTGCTAAAATGAAGGTGTTTATTGAGAAAGAAAAAGAATATGATCAAATTACTGCAGTAGCGGATGAGCTATATGTAAAGAGAGATTTATCTGCAGCAAAGGCTGAGTATCAGAAAGCTATTGCTATATTACCTGAGAAAACCTATGCTGCTAATATGTTGGCCAAAATGAATGATGGTTTAGACAAGGAAAAAGCAAAGACTGATAAATTGGAGGCTGATTATGCGAAAGCAATTTCAGATGGAGATCAACTTTTCAAAGATCAGAAATACCAATCTGCTTATTCAAAATATTCCAGAGCTATAGACTTAAAACCGAATGAGAAATATCCAAAAACTCAATTGGAGGAAATCGACATTCTTTTAGCGACTGGATATGTAGAGGTTTCTTGTTTTGTTCATGAGGACAATAAAGGTTTGTTTGATTCTAGAATTCAAATCTTGGAGAATGGAAATGTAAAAGAGACTGCCGAAATTGGAACAAATGGTAAGCATAAATTCAAGCTAAATCTTAATTCAGAATATCAGGCTAAATTCTATAAATCAAATTATGTTCAAAAAATTATAAGCATAAATACTGCCTTACCACGAGATGTAAATCATAATAACATTTTCGAATGTGATATTACGATAGAATTGTTTCCGGACTGTGCCACAGATTTATCCATTTTAGATCGATCTGTTGCTGAGTTTTCTTATCAAAAAGATAAAGGAAATTTCGTTGTTGATGAGCAAAGGGCTCAATTAGTGATAAATAGAATAGTTGAGTTAAAGGAGGAATGTAAAGAAATTAGGGCTCAGCAAGCCAATAGAGAAGAGTATGAAAAGATAATTGCTAAAGCTGATAAAAGTTTTGAGCAAAAGACTTATGATAAAGCAATTGAATCCTATACTGCGGCTTCTTTGTTAATTGCAGAAGAGCAATATCCAAAAGATAAACTAACTGAAATTCAGACTATTTTAGAAGCTGCTGATAAATACCAAGCTTTAATTATGGCAGGTGATGCAAAATATGAAGCTAAAGATTACGAGAATGCTCTTTACGATTATTATGCTGCCAAGAACCTAGA
This sequence comes from Bacteroidales bacterium, assembly GCA_016744655.1. Lineage (GTDB taxonomy): Bacteria > Bacteroidota > Bacteroidia > Bacteroidales > UBA12170 > UBA12170. The sequence goes on from JADGDY010000135.1 coordinate 6,724, forward strand.
GCCAAATGAAGTCTATCCTCAAGAAAAAATTGATGAGATTGATGCTCTGATAAATGCACAAAAAGCTTTGGATGAGAGTTATTTAGCTGCTTTGAAGATAGCCGATGATTTATATGCTATTGATAGTTTGAGTCCTGCATTATTTGCCTATGAGCAAGCTTTGGAGATTAAATCGGAGGAGAATTATCCAAAATCACAAATCAGTGAAATTGAAAGAAGACTTGGTGCTCAGAAAGAACTGGACAAGAAGTACAAGGATGCCATAGCTAATGCAGATAAGTTATTCGAGCAGGAAAACTTAAATGATGCTAAATCTGCCTACCTTATTGCCTCTCAAATAAAGCCTGATGAAATGTATCCTAAATACAAAATTGAGGATATCAATACCATAGAGGAGCAAAGAAGAATTAGAGCCATGGAAGGTGATTATGCTGATATGATTGCTCAAGCCGATGCTAAATTTGAAGCTTTAGAATATCAGGCTGCAATAGGTTTGTATACCAGTGCTAGCGAGATGAAACCAAAAGAAAGCTATCCTCCAGCACAAATTGAAATCATTAATGGTTTATTACTGCAATTAGCTGCTGATGCAGAAAAATATGATGAACTGATTGCTCAAGCAGACCAACAATTCCAAGCTAAAGAATACGCTCCTTCATTTGATAATTATAAGTTGGCTTCTAAGCTAAAAACTGAGGAAGAATATCCAAAGGAACAAATGGACATTATCGAAGGCATCATGAAGGAACTAGCCGATCTAGAATTGGCATACCAAGAAGAGATTAGGTTAGGAGATGAACAATTTACTGCTAGTGCTTGGCCAGTGGCTTTAGTACATTTTCAAAAAGCGGAAGCATTAAAACCTGCAGAGGATTATCCAAAATCTAAAATTGCAGAAATTAATGCTTTACTAAAAGGAATGGCAGATAAAGATGCGGCTTATGCTGCAGCTATTGCTGAAGGTGATGCACAGTTTGAGAATAGTGAATGGGTAGTAGCACTTACTTCTTATCAAACTGCTTCGGGAATTAAAACTGAGGAACAATATCCAAAAGATAGAATAGCAGAAATCAATCTAAAGTTGAAAGAATTAGAAGCTAAACAAGCAGAATACAATGCTATTATTGTAGAAGCTGATGCTTTATTTGGAACTCAAACTTATGAAGATGCCAAAGCCAAATATCAAGAAGCTTTAGCCATACTTCCAAATGAGGCTTATCCTCAGGAGAAGATTGCAGAAATCGACGGAATTCTTGCCAACAAAGAAGCGGCTTATGCCAAAGCCATTGCCGATGGTGATGCTTCATTCGATGCTACAGAGTGGACTACAGCTCTCGCTTCTTACCAAACAGCTTTGGGATTAAAACCAACTGAGCAATATCCAAAAGATAGAATTGCAGAAATCAACCTAAAGTTGAAAGAATTAGAAGCTAAACAAGCAGAATACGATGCTATCATTGTAGAAGCCGATGCTTTATTCGGAACTCAAACTTATGAAGATGCCAAAGCCAAATACCAAGAAGCTTTAGCGATTCTTCCAAATGAAGCTTATCCTCAAGAAAAGATTACAGAGATTGACGGAATTCTCGCCAACAAAGAAGCGGCTTATGCCAAAGCCATTGCAGATGGTGATGCTTCATTTGATGCTACAGAGTGGACTACAGCTCTCGCTTCTTACCAAACAGCTTTGGGAATAAAACCAACTGAGCAATACCCTCAAGATAGAATAGCAGAAATTAATCTGAAGATAAAAGACCAAGAGGCACAGCAAGCAACTTATGATGCTATCATTGTAGAAGCCGATGCTTTATTCGGAACTCAAACTTATGAAGATGCCAAAGCCAAATACCAAGAAGCTTTAGCGATTCTTCCAAATGAAGCTTATCCTCAAGAAAAGATTACAGAGATTGACGGAATTCTCGCCAACAAAGAAGCGGCTTATGCCAAAGCCATTGCAGATGGTGATGCTTCATTTGAGGCTACAGAGTGGACAACGGCTCTCACTTCTTACCAAACAGCTTTGGGATTAAAACCAACTGAGCAATATCCTCAAGATAGAATAGCAGAAATTAATCAGAAAATAAAGGACCAAGAAGCACAACAAGCGGCTTACGATGCTATTATAGTTGAAGCTGATGCTTTATTCGGAACTCAAACCTATGAAGATGCCAAAGCCAAATACCAAGAAGCATTAGCCATTTTACCAAGTGAAGCTTATCCTCAAGAGAAGATTGAAGAGATTGACGGAATTCTCGCCAACAAAGAAGCGGCTTATGCTAAAGCCATTGCTGATGGTGATGCTTCATTTGATGCTACGGAATGGACTACTGCTTTAACTTCTTATGAAACAGCTTTAGGCTTAAAACCTGCTGAGCAATATCCTCAAGATAGAATTGCAGAAATCAATCAGAAGATAAAAGACCAAGAAGCACAAGAAGCAGCTTATGATGCCATCATAGTCGAAGCTGATGCTTTATTCGGAACTCAGACCTATGAAGATGCCAAAGCCAAATACCAAGAAGCATTAGCGATTCTTCCTAATGAAGCTTATCCTCAAGAGAAGATTGCTGAGATTGATGGAATTCTCGCCAACAAAGAAGCGGCTTATGTTAAAGCCATTGCTGATGGTGATGCTTCATTCGAGGCTACAGAGTGGACAACGGCTCTCACTTCTTACCAAACAGCTTTAGGATTAAAACCAACTGAGCAATATCCTCAAGATAGAATAGCAGAAATCAATCAGAAGATAAAAGATCAAGAAGCACAGCAAGCGGCTTATGATGCCATCATTTTGGAGGCGGATGCTTTATTTGGAACTCAAACTTATGAAGATGCCAAAGTCAAATACCAAGAAGCTTTAGTGATTCTTCCAAATGAGGTTTATCCTCAAGAGAAGATTGTAGAGATTGACGGAATTCTCGCCAACAAAGAAGCTGCTTATGCCAAAGCTATTGCAGATGGTGATGCTTCATTTGATGCTACGGAATGGACTACTGCTCTAACTTCTTATGAAACAGCTTTAGGCTTAAAACCTGCTGAGCAATATCCTCAAGATAGAATTACAGAAATCAATCAGAAGATAAAAGATCAAGAAGCACAACAAGCGGTTTATGATGCACTAATTGTAGAAGCTGATGCTTTATTTGGGACTCAAACCTATGAAGAAGCCAAAGCCAAATACCAAGAAGCTTTAGCGATTTTTCCTAATGAAGTTTATCCTCAGGAAAAGATTGCTGAGATTGATGGTTTATTACAAGCATTGGCTGATAAAGATGCTGCCTACCAAACTGCAATTGCTAAAGCAGATGGTTATTATGACCAAAGTGAGTGGGAAATGTCGAAAACAGCTTACGAAAATGCTTTAGAGATTAAAGCAGAGGAAGAGTATCCTAAATCTCGTATTGCTGATATTATGGCTAAACTAGAAGCTATTGCAGCTCAAAAAGCTCAATACGATGCCTTAATTGCTAGTGCAGATGAGCTGTTTGCAGCAAACACTTATGTAGAATCTAAAACCAAATATCAAGAGGCACTCACTATCTTGTCCAACGAAACTTATCCTACTGAGCAAATAGCTAAAATCGATGCCCTCCTCAAAGAAATGGCAGATAAAGATGCTTTATATACTCAACTGATTCAATCGGCGGATGCTGCCTTAGCGGAGAAGAGTTATGAAATTTCATTGGGGCAATATAAACAAGCTTCAGAAATGAAAACTGAAGAAGCTTATCCTAAAGAGAAGATTGCTGAAATTGAAGCCATCCTCTTACAAATAGCAGAAAACGATAGATTGTATTCTGAGGCTATTGCTGCAGCTGACCAAAATAGAGATGCTGAATCTTTTGAAATGGCTATTACTAAATATCAAGAAGCATCTACTTTAAAGGAAGAAGAAGCTTATCCAAAAGAGCAAATTTTGGCTATTCAAAATCTTTTAAAATCTCAAGCTGAACAACAAGCTGCTTATGACGCTGCTATTGCAAATGCTGATGAGAAATTTGCAGCTCAAGAATGGCAAGTTTCTAAAGAAGGATATCAACAAGCCTTGGGAATTAAAGCCAATGAGGTTTATCCTCAAACTCAAATTCAGGAAATAGATAAAAAGTTAAACGAGATTGCTGAAATGGAAACCGCATATGCTAAAGCCATTGCCGATGCCGATGCTTTCTATCAATCCAATTCTTGGCAAGATGCTTTAACAAATTATACTTTGGCTTCTCAAATAAAAACGGAGGAGGCTTACCCTAAAGAAAGAATCTCCGAATTGAATAACTTACTAGGAGAACTAGCAGCACAGCAAGCACAATATGATGCGTTGGTAGCTGAGGCAGACCAGTTGTTAGAGATTAAAGATTATGCGGCATCTATCGATAAATATGAGGCAGCATTAGTCATTAAAGCCAATGAAGAATATCCTCAAACTCAATTGAAATTGATAGAAGGTATTCTATTAGAGCTAGCTGAACAACAAAAGCAATATGATGTCTTAATTAAAGAAGCTGATAAGCAGTTTGTGAAAGAGGAGTGGAGTTTAGCGCTTCCTAAGTATCAAGAGGCATTAGTTATAAAAACAGAGGAGGTTTATCCTCAAGAGCAAATCAATATCATTAATGGGAAACTTCAAGCCATTGCCGATTTGCAAGCACAATATGATGCCATCATTTTAGAAGCAGATCAACTATTTACAAGTTTAGATTATGAAACTGCTTTGACAAAATATGATGCAGCTTCCGTATTAAAAGCAGAGGAAGAATATCCAAAGCTGAAGATGAAAGAAATCAGAGATATTTTAGAGGAGCTGGCTAGAAAGAATGCAGAATATGATAAGGTGATTGCCAAGGCTGATGACTTATTAGTGCAAGAATCTTTTGCAAAATCTAAAGAACAATATCAAGAAGCTTCATTAATATTTAGCGACCGAACTTATCCTCAAGAGCAAATAGTGAAAATAGATGAATTGGTAGCTAAGCATGAGCAATATCAAGTGCTGATTAATACAGCGGACGGTGAGTTTAAAGAACGTCAGTTTGAAGCTTCATTAGGACATTTCCAAGAGGCATTGGCATTATTACCTGCCAAAACTTATCCTACTGAAAAAATTGCTGAAATTCAAACTATTCTAGATGCAATGGCGGCAACAAGAGCTGCTTATGATGCTGCTGTAGCACAAGGTGATGCACAACTAGCCACTTCTGAATATGAAACAGCTAAGCAAAGCTACCAAACAGCATTAGAGCACTTATCCACTGAGGTTTATCCACGGCAGAAAATAATGGAAATAGACCAGATTTTAGAAGATATCGCTCGTAAACGAATGGCTTTTGATAAAGCAGTTGCTGCTGGTGATGCAGCCTTTAAAGAGCAAGGTTACGATATGGCTTTAACTAAATATCAGGCTGCTCTAGAAATCATTCCAGAAGAGTTGTATCCACAGCAGAAGATAGAAGAAATCAATGGGATTTTAGCACAAATGGCCGACCAACAGGCTCGTTTTGAAAGTTTGGTGGAACAAGGAGACCAAGCATTTGCAGCTGCCGATTATGAAACGTCTATCACCTTATTTACTCAGGCCAATGCTATTTATGCTCATGAAACCTATCCTCCACAGAAAATAGAAGAGGCCAGAACAGCATTAGCAAAAATCCAACGAGAGAAAGATGTGGCTTATCAGAAAGCCATTGATAAAGGAGATAAGAATTTCAGGTCTAGGAAATGGGACCCAGCTAAATTAGCTTATCAGGAAGCTTCAGAAATTAAAACAGAGGAGCTGTATCCCAAAGAAAAACTTGCTGAAATTAATGCCATCCTCGAAAAGGAATTATTGGCTCAGCAAAAAGAATATGACCGCTATATTGCCGATGGTGAGCGATTCTATGGAACTAAATATTATCAGGAATCTATTTTAAGTTTTGAGAAAGCTTTAACTGTTTTTCCAAAGGAGAAGTATCCTGTGGAAATGATTGATAAGATTTTTGAGCTGATAAAGAAAAATTCCATGGTGCATATTCTAGATGGAAAAATGACCATTGCCCAAAACCATGAAGAGAAGTTTAAATTCGACCCTATTTCTTTTAAAGACAGAAGTGAGAATTATATCCTTCTCGAAGTGAAGTTAGCAGACCCTGAGCAAGCCGTGAAGCTATTCGTGAACTTTGGTAAAGGAGGAGGTCAAAATGGTGGATACTCTATTCCATTGAGAAACTCTGATGGCTACCATAGTTACTTTGTGAGCATTGGAAAGCAAACCAGATGGGTAAATCAAGATAACGACTATATTAGCCTTCTTCCAGAAGGAGGTGCAGTAGAGGTGAAGTTGATTAAGATTTCTCGTAATGGGATTTAATAGCAATTGTTTTTAAAGCGAGTTAACGAAGCTTTAAAATTACAATGGTTAATGCCGATAGAAATTAATTAGGATAATCCTTATTTATTAAACCATCAATCTCTCATCGGTATAAAACATCCCCTAAAATATCTTTGAGACCTGGCCTTTGACCGGGTCTTTTTTTTGGTATGTCGGGCATGGTAATGTGCTATCAAGATGAAAAGTTCTTGAGTTCGCCAAGTTGACAGGAAGAACTAGCAATTGGCAAGGGTGTTGGA
>JADGDY010000009.1 GCA_016744655.1 Bacteroidales bacterium
CTTCACATTGTATTCTGCCTTAGAGATTTCCATAATAGTTTTATGCCCTTCCTTTTTTACGGGAATCATTTCCATATAAGATGGAAGCTCTCGGTCTCCGAATTTCTTAATTTTTGAAGCGTTTTGGATATTTACCAATATTTCATCTTCATTGTAAAATTCAGTTTTTAGAGCAAATTCTTTTTCTTTGCTTATCCATATAATGACTTTTCCCCATACAACAGGTGCAGATGGGAGAGGAGTCAGCTCAATTTTATAGCACATCATTCCATCAATTTCCTCCTCCTCTAGGAATTGGTGAGTATAATCCACTACTAGTGAACTTTCTTTCATCAATTCATCATTATTAAAATCAGAACCCATCCAGCTCGACATCATCATACTTGGTGGAATTTTAATCATTCGCCCTATTCCAGGAATCCAATTCCACATATTGTTTTCACGTTTTAGAAAAACTTGTCCTTTATCTCTAGCTGGCGACATTATGTAGATGAGGTAGTAATCCGTACCCATACTCCAACTTTGCATGCTCACTTCTCTACTCCATTCGGGGCGGATAATTTGCATGGTCATGGTGGTTTTGCTGGTTTTTCCTAGTGTGATTTCATGAGATTTTTTAACTATTTCACGAGCCCTCTCATCTTCTTGGGCAAAAGTTAAAGGGCTTACAAATATTCCTAGTAATAATAAAGCAATGATTGTTATTCTTGTTTTCATATCTTTTAATTTAAATGATATATTTCGCATAATCTTTTAATACAATATTCTTTGGGAAAGGTTTGAGGATTGATAAGGTAATTCATCCCAAATCCATCGAGCATGCCAGCAAAAAGTTGGGCTTCTTGGAATTTATTCTCATAGCCTAATTCACCGAAAATATTTGCAAGATTCTCAAATATTGGCATTACTGACTCCATCAATTCTCCCATTACTAACTCTTGAACCGCTTTTTGCATCATAGTAGAGAAATAAAGTTGCCAATGCTTATGATCTTCATCCATCATGATAAAACTTTGCTCTATCATCTTTTTTAGCTTTAGTTCTGCTGGCTCATTAGTTTTTTTTCCATAACCCCTTAATAAATATACCAGTCCATCTGCCATTACTTGCTTAAGAAGCTCTTCTTTATTTTGAAAATAGTTATAGAGGAGTCCCTTAGAGATATTTGCTTCTTTCGCTATCTGACTTATACTGGCTTTATAATATCCATTTGTGGCAAAAACTTCCAGTGCAGCATCTAAAATTTGTTGCTTTCTTTCCTGCCTTATATTTTCGAATTGTTCTTTTGTTCTTGGTGACATAATTATTTATTGACTGAACGATTGGTCAAAAGTACAATTATTTTTTAATTGACCAAGTGTTTAATTTAAAAGGATGATGTTAATTCCTCAATTAGAATGAAATCTTAAGCTTTCTTTTGATCAGAAGTTTTCTAACCTGAAAAACTCTGAGAGTTTTTCACATGCAATGTTGACGAACGAAAAAAGGTAGATGTTATAAATATGATTTTGGATTTAATTTTCGATGTCAAGGTTAGCCCTTATAAATAATTGAATTTCAATTATTTCGTCTGTCTATCGGGTGATTAATTCATTTTTTTGAATTAATCAGGCTGAAAATCAGTATTTTCGCCAAAAAATAATTAGAATGACAATTGAATTGCAAAATATAACCAAGCTTTATGGGGAGCAAAAAGCTTTGGACCAAGTTAGCTTATCCATCAATAAAGGAGAAATCACGGGGTTATTAGGGCCAAATGGTGCTGGAAAATCTACCATGATGAAAATTATCAGTTGTTTTTTGCCTCCAAGCAGTGGTGAAGCCAAAGTGTATGGCTTTAATGTGATGGATGATCCATTAAAGGTAAAAGCTAAAATTGGCTATTTGCCGGAGCATAATCCATTATATCCAGAAATGTATGTTAGAGAGTATCTTCATTATGTGGCTGGTATCTATAAAATGAAAGATAATATAGAGGAGCGTATCAATGAGGTTGTTAAGCTTACGGGATTGCAAATTGAGCAAAACAAAAAAATTGGAGCTTTATCTAAAGGGTATCGTCAACGAGTGGGATTGGCACAATCGCTTATTCACGATCCAGAGATTTTAATTCTTGATGAGCCTACCACAGGTTTGGATCCAAATCAATTAGTAGAAATACGAGAATTGATCAAGTCTATAGGTAAAGAGAAAACAGTTCTTCTTTCGACTCATATCATGCAAGAGGTAGAAGCTATTTGTGATAGGGTTGTTATTATTAATAAGGGTAAAATTGTTGCTGATGATGAAACATCCAAGCTAAGTAAGTTGCTAGGTAATACCGAAACCATAAAAATAGAATTAGATAAATCAGTTAAACTTGCTGACTTAAAAAGAATTTCTGGTGTTTCAAATGCGATACAGATAAATGAACTTTCTTATGAAATCATTGCTTCAGGAGATCAGGATATTCGTAAAGCTTTGTTCCAGTGGGCTGTGAAATCTGATATTCAGATTCTAAGTATGAATAAAAAAGACAGTAATTTAGAACATGTATTTCAGCAATTAACTAAGGCATAAAAGAGAAAGTTCAATAAACCAATGCGCTTATTCAATACTTGACTACAAATGCTCATTTAGGATTTTTGGGAAAAATATGCTCCCTATATTTGTCCTGTTGTTTAAGATACCCTATTTAAATAGGTTGACGCATTAAATTTACTTCTCTCCAAGAGTTAGGCAAGCTTCCCCCAAGCTTGCCTTTATTTTTTTATGGAATTTGGTTGATTGTTGTGTATAACCTTGTTATACAGTAGTTTTTAAGTATTGTTCTATCGCGTATTATCATTTATAGTGGACACTTAATAGATAGAATGGCGTGTTTGAACATTTGCTCATTTTGATATTGTTGACCAGTGTATATTTGTCGAAAGAAAAAAGGGAAATACCCGTTCCCAAGATTTTGACGCATAAATTTACTTCTCTCCAGAAGATTGAAAGCAAGTCCCCCCTGACTTGCTTTTTTTGAATTTGGTCATTTTTGTTATTTTTACCAAAAACCTTTTATGAACTGGTATATCTTCTGGATTGTAATTTATCTGATTTTTATCATTTATCTCACCATAAAGCATGTGAAGTCACATGATTTAGAAAATTATTTAGTGAACAATAGGCAAACCAAGTTATTGCCACTTGTTTTTACTACTCTGGCAACCTTTGTTGGTGGTGGTACCTCCATTGGATTAATGGCAATGGGTTATGAATCTGGATTTGCTGCAGTTGGTATTGGAATTGCCTATGTAATGGGTTTTATGATAATGATTCGTTATGCAGGTAGAATACATAAAATGGGAGTAAAAGAAAAGATTTATTCCTTTCCACAACTCTTAAATATGCGATTTACAAAACCAGATGAGGAACCTCGATTTGCAAGATTGTTTTCAGGAATGGTAACAGGAGTAAATGTTTTTATTTTCTTTTTCTTATTGGCCGCTCAGTTTGTGGCCATGGCGAGTTTATTAAAGTATGCTTTTGAACTCGATTATACCTATGCTGCTATTTTATCTGGTTTAGTTATAATTGGATATACAGCCTTTGCAGGAATGGCTGGGGTTATTATTACTGATACTATCCAGTTTGTCATTATTGTTTTGATGATCATTTTTATATTTATCCCAGGAATATGGGCCGATACCGATGGGTTAAGCCGATTGACAGAATTACCAGCAAATATGGTAAATGGAACGGCTGAAGGAATCGCTTTTTTAGTGGCTTTGCCGCTGTTTCTGAGTTGGTCAGTTTTGGTGAGAATGGACATCTGGCAAAGGGTTTTAGCCGCTAAGAGTGACAAAGTTGCCAAGCAAATGAGTTTATGGTCGGGCATTGGAATGTTGCCTTTCTATTTAATCTTTCCACTGGTAGGTATGACCATTCGAATCACCCATGGTGATCAACTAGTAAGTGAAGATGTTACCTATTTATTTCTAAATGATCATTCTCAGCCAATAATACTTGGCTTTGCTGTAGTTGGATTGCTTTCTGCATTAATGTCTTCTGGAGATAGTTTTCTTAATATTATTTCCATTTCAACAGCTAGGGATTTCCTAGGTTGGAAACATAAAGAAAAGTCCTCATCTCATTTACAGAAAAACATCCGTATTATTAGTTTGGTATTTGGAATTTTGGCGCTTTTTATAGCATTGAGTTTTCCTAAAGTAGTAGATTTAATGGTGGTTGGTATTTCGATGATAGTGATCTATACGCCCATTACTCTTATTGCCTTATCTAAAAAAGATCCTTACCGCTATCGGTATGTAGCTTTTATAAGTGTGGTTTTAGCTTTTGTGGTTAATCTTACCTTTTTCTTGTTGGGAGTGTTTCTTCCAGAGCAATTCAATCCTAAGTCCTCATTTATACCTGCATTTTTAGTTGCGGTGATCAGTACTTTGGTTGGGATGTTGTTTGTTAGAAAAGAGAAAATGACAGCTTAGGTTTCAGAACTATTTCCGTGCTCAGGAGGATTTGTAATCCTGTTTTAAAAAACAAAAGACGGAATACAATTCCGTCTTAGCTTATTATAATCTATTTATATCTATTCAGGAAAAGCTCAAATTTATCCGTTCACTTCGACAAGCTCAGGGAACTAAAAAATAGATGCCAAAGTCATCTGTCCTCAATCATCGAGCATCCGTTTTCAAGCTACTTTCCAGGATAAGCTTCCACGCCCATATTATAAAACATAAATGACCAAATATCAGTGGCTTCTTCTATAATTTTCTCCGTGGATTTTCCTGCACCATGACCTGCTTTGGTTTCTATTCTGATGATGGTTGGGTTCGCACAACTTTGCTTACTTTGTAGTTCAGCTGCAAACTTAAACGAGTGTGCAGGAACAACTCTGTCATCATGATCTGCAGTAGTAATCATAGTTGCAGGATAGCATGTAGTGGACTTGATATTGTGTAGAGGAGAGTATTTAATTAAATTCTCGAATTGGATTTTATCATCACTGCTACCGTAATCAGGAACCCAATAGTAGCCAATCGTGAATTTGTGGTAGCGTAACATATCCATCACACCAACTTGAGGAATAGCAACTTTAAATAATTCTGGTCTTTGAGTCATACAAGCACCAACGAGTAGTCCACCGTTGGAACCACCTTCAATGGCCAGCTTCTCGCTACTCGTATACCCATTGTCTATTAAATACTCGGCCGCAGCTATAAAGTCATCAAACACATTTTGCTTATTGAGTTGAGTTCCTCCTTGATGCCACTCTTCTCCATATTCGCCCCCTCCTCTAATATTTGGTAGCGCATAAACGCCTCCATTTTCTAATAACACCAAATTGCTAATACTGAAGTAAGGAGTAAGTGAAACATTAAATCCACCATATCCATAAAGTAGAGTAGGGTTGCTTCCGTCTAAGGGCAGGCCTTTTTTGTGAACAATAAACATTGGAACTTTAGTACCATCTTTACTGGTATAGAATATTTGCTTGGTTTCAAATTGGTCAATATCAATATCTATTCCTGATTTCCTGAAAACTTCGGTTTTGTTGTTCTTGATATCGTATTTGAAAGTCATGCTAGGATAGGTGAAAGAAGTGAAAGAATAAAAAGCAGTATTGCTGTCTTTTTCACCACTAAATCCACTAATACTTCCAATGCCAGGTAGTTTGATTTGGTGCTCTAAGCTACCATCAAGATTATAAACATAAGCTTTGGAACTGGCATCATGCATATAACTCACTAAGAGTTTTCCACCGGCCATTCCTACATTGTTAAGTACATCAGTTGTTTGGGGGATCACCTCTCTGGTTTCGCTGGGCTTGTTGGCGTTAATTTTATAAACTCTATTTCTTGGTGCATCTTTATTAGTCATAATGAAAAGCTCATCTCCTTCATTATCTAATACCCATGTTTTATGTTCAAAGTCTTCTTGAAGAGCAATAAACTCCGCTTTAGAATTATCTGTTCTTTTAAAATAAAGAGAATTTCCTCTGGCAGATGGGTTATGCCCACTCAAAATCAAATATTTTTCATCTTCTGTTGTACCCATATTCCAGCTAAACATAGGGTTTTCTTTATCTTCGTAAACTAATTTATCAGTACTTTGAGCTGTTCCAGCTTTATGATAATATACTTTGCTATTTTCATTTACTCCTTTTAGCTCATCGCCTTCTTTTGGAGCATCATAACGACTATAGTAGAAACCATCTTTATACCAACTCATACCAGAAAATTTAATCCATTTAAGGTGATCGTCTAGTTTGGTTTTGGTTTCCACATCCATCACAAAAATCTCTCTCCAATCTGAACCGCCACTACTCAGGCTATAAGTACAAAGCTTACCATCTTTTGAAAATGATAGTCCACTTAATGCTACAGTACCATCCTCAGAAAAAGTATTAGGATCTAAAAATACTTCAGAATCTCCATCTAAAGATTCCATTCTATAGATGACATATTGAGGCTGTAATCCATCGTTTTTATAATAATACCAATAATCACCTTTTTTAAATGGCATACCATATTTAGGGTAATCCCATATTTGAGTTAAACGATCTTGTATTTTCTGACGAAATGGAATTTCAGCTAAATAGTCATTTGTAACTTTATTTTGCTTTTTTACCCAAGCTTTAGTAGAATCTGAATTGTCATCTTCTAACCAACGATAAGGATCAGCAACTTCAACACCATGGTAGATATCTACGGTGTCAACTTTTTGACTTATAGGGTAGTTTAACATTTTTTCTTGTTTTTGATTACAAGCGGTTAAGCCAAAGGTGGCTATGATAGCTAGGAGAATATACTTTTTCATGATTTTATGATTTTCGGAAAATTAAATTCAAAAATTATTGGATAAAAATAGGAAATTTTTAAATGAAATAGGATAACATTTTGTTCAAAGGAAAAATAAGTCTAAGTGTCATGTATATAGGTGAATATGTGCAGAAGCAATTCAGGAATCAAAATACCAATTTAGAATCGTTTTGAATAATTTATTTGACTTCAAATTTCCTTCAAAAAAACGTACTTTTGCGCTGAATTGAAATTCTTTAAGAAATGGATTTATCAGTAAATTACATGGGTTTGAAATTGAAAAACCCTATCATAGTTGGAAGTTCAGGATTAACTAATTCTGTGGAGAAAATCCGCGACTTGGAAAGACAAGGCGCTGGAGCCGTTGTGTTAAAGTCTTTGTTTGAGGAGCAAATCCTCATGGAGCAAGAAAAAGCCAACGATCAAAACGATTTTGATTATCCAGAAGCAATGGATTATATGAAGGCTTATGCTGAAGAATATACCTATGCCGACTTCATCAAATTGATCAGAGGAGCTAAAGCAGCAGTTGATATTCCAGTAATTGCCAGTGTAAACTGTGTGAGTATGGGGAAATGGACTGATTTTGCAAAGAAAATTGAGGAAGCTGGAGCTGATGCTTTGGAAATTAATATTTCGCTTTTGCCATCTGATATTTATAAAACTAGTGCTCAAAATGAGAAAACTTATTTCGACATTATTGAAGCAGTAAGAAAACAGATAGACATTCCAATTGCCTTGAAGATGAGTCACTACTCAGCTGGTTTGGCTCATTTAGTACGTCAACTTAGCTTTACTAAAATGGTAGATGCATTTGTGTTGTTTAACAGATACTATGCTCCTGATATTAATATTGATGATTATTCCATTACTTCGGCTGGTGTTTTGAGTCGTCCTGAGAATATATCTGATTCATTGCGTTGGGTAGCTTTACTTTCTGGAAAAATTAAAACCCCAATTGCTGCATCTACTGGAGTTCATGAAGGAGAGGATGTTATTAAACAAATTCTTGCTGGAGCTACAGCTGTACAAGTGGTTTCTACTTTGTATAAGCACGGAATAACTCATTTGCCTAAAATGCTTAAGGATATCGAAAACTGGATGACAGAAAAAGAATATTCTGAATTAGAAGATTTTAGAGGTGAAATTAGTTATGAAAGGTTCGACGAGCCACAGGCTTTTGAGAGAATTCAATTCATGAAGTATTTTGGAGGATTCGAATAAAACTATAATAAATGACTGAATTAAATAGTGTAGTAACACAAATATTGCAGGTTTCACCAATCATGAAAATCATGCGAGTGAAGCCAGTGGGTTGGGAATTTCCCGAATTTAAAGGTGGCCAATTTGTAGCTTTAGCATTACCAGGTTCTGCTGAAAGAAACGAAACAGCTACTGATGAGTTTGAAACCCCTGAAGATCCTAATAAATTAATCAAGAGAGCTTATTCTATTGCTTCTACTTCTACAGCCGATTATGTAGAATTCTATATTACTTTGGTACATTCTGGAGCTTTAACTCCTCGTTTGTTCAATTTAAATATTGGCGATAAAGTTTTCATGGGTAAAAAAGGTGTTGGAATGTTTACTTTGGACTCAGTTGCTCCAGAGAAGAACATCGTTTTAGTGGCCACAGGTACTGGAGTTGCTCCTTATATGAGTATGCTTCGTTCTGATGCTTTAAAGCGTAAAGGTAATATCATGGTTGTGCATGGTGCTGCTAACAGTTGGGACTTGGGTTACTCAAGTGAACTTCAACTTTTAGAGTCTATGTTCGATCAGTTTACTTATTTACCTACTATTACTGAGCCTCAGAAAGAACCAGCAGGTTGGGCCGGTGATACCCGTTTTATTGAGAAAATTTGGGAAGGTGGAATAGCAAAAGAAAAATGGGGATTTGACCCATCAGCTGAAGATACAGAGATTTTCCTTTGTGGAAACCCTCGTATGATTGATAGCATGGTTGCACTTCTTGAAAAAGATGGCTTTACTGAACATACTAAAAAAGTACCTGGACAAATTCACGTTGAGGAATTTTAATCCAGAAAAAATAAATTTTAAAAAAGTCATCCTCATTCAGGATGACTTTTTTAATTTTAGCGATTAATAATTATGAAGTAGTCAGATTGCGAATGAATGATAAAAAGAATGCTCAATTGTTATTTGATACAATGATTAAATATTGTGTAGATGATTTGGGCTTAGCTTTTCTGCTCTCTTTCGGGAAGGGGCAAACAGAAAAGTTAAATGATAGTTTTTATTATTTAATATTTATTTGACCCATAAATACAAATTATGAAGATTGAAATTGATCCAGGTGCAGGTCCGTGTTTTGGCGTTGAACGAGCAATAGAAAAGGCAGAGACTATTTTAAAGGAAAAGTCGGTTCTATATACTGTTGGAGATTTAATACATAACGAGGCTGAGGTGGAGCGTCTAGAGAAAATAGGAATGAAAACCATTGCTATGGATCAAGCTATTTCTGGGGAATATCCAAATGTGTTGTTTCGTGCGCATGGCGAACCCCCTTCTTCCTATCAAAATACAAAAGATGCTCGCGTGGAAGTGGAGGATGCCACTTGTCCAATCGTGATTAATCTTCAGAAAAAGATTGCTAAGACTTATTCAACTATAAAAAACGATAAAGGACAAATCATTCTTTTTGGAAAGAAAAATCATCCTGAGGTGATTAGTTTGCTCGGGCATTGCGAAAACACAGCTATGGTTATTGAAAAGCTAGAGGATCTAAATAGTATTGACTTTTCAATCCCGATTTACTTGTATTCTCAAACTACTAAATATCGTTCTGAATATTTCTTAATTAAAAAGGAAGTTGAGCATCGAATATCCGAATTGAATATAAAAGACTCCTCTCATTTTAATTTTCACGACAGCAGTTGTAAAATTGTTGCAAGAAGGGATGAGCAATTGCAAGATTTTGTGGAAGGAAAAGATTTGATCTTGTTTGTGAGTGGAACAAAAAGCTCTAATGGGAAACAATTATTCCAAATTTGTAAAAATACAGGCGTTGAATCTTACTTTATTAGCCGTATAGAGGAGCTTAAGAAAGAATGGTTTTTATCTAAAGATAATATAGGAATCTCAGGAGCTACATCTACTCCCAAATGGTTGTTGGAGCAAATGAGTTCACGAGTAAAAGAGTTGGTTGAAGCGCTTTAGTTTTTAGGTTTTAATATATCCAAGCATTCAAGCATGCTTGTTCGCCAGTGAGGGATTTTTACATTAAAATCCTTTTTGATTTTAGCTTTATTCATCACGCTATAAAATGGTCTTGGAGCAGGTAAAGGATATTCATGACTCTCTATAGGACTTACCTTACAGTCTAATTTAGCTGCCTGAATAATTTCCAAAGCAAAATCGTACCAGCTTGCTACACCTTCGTTACTAAAATGATAAACTGGATTTTCTGAGGCATTCTTTTCAGTATTAATGATATCGAGAATGGCACGAGCCAAATCTGTGGCATAAGTTGGAGTCCCTATTTGGTCGAAAACTACTCTTAATTCCTCCCTTTCTTTTCCATATTTCAGCATGGATTTCATAAAGTTATGGCCAAATTCTGAATATAACCAAGAAGTTCTGATGATTAAAGCTTTTTCATTTACTTGGCTTACCATTTCTTCTCCAATAAGCTTTGTTTTTCCGTATGCTGATGGTGGTTGACAGGCATCCTCTTCTTTGTAAGGAATATGTCCTTTTCCATCAAAAACATAATCAGTTGAAACATGATAAAACTTGCAATTTATTTTTCTTGCTGCCGTAGCCATATTTGCAGGGCCAATGGCATTTATTTTCTTAGCCAATTCAAATTCTTCTTCAGCTTTATCTACAGCTGTATATGCTGCACAATTTATGGCATGAGTAAATCCCCCTTTTTCAAAGAAATCAAGCACCTCATCTTTGTTGGTGATGTCTAAATCTGCCACGTCGGTATATATAAAACTAGAGTTAGGATATTCAAGTTCCAGCTTTTTAATACTGCTACCTAATTGACCATTGCTGCCGGTAATTAAAATCTTTTTCATAGGGTTTCGTTTAAATGAAAACAGGTGAGTGGAAATCTCACCTGTTTGTGTTTTTATTAATGAATAACAATTTTTTTAAAATAATCAATTGTTTTAGTCAAGCCTTCTTTAAGCTGAATGTTTGGTTGCCAATCTAGCTCTTTTTTGGCGATGGTTATGTCTGGTTGGCGTTGCATTGGATCATCAGAAGGAAGGTCTTTATAAATAATTTTCGACTTTGTTCCTGTTAATTCAATAATGTGTTCAGCCAATTCCTTAATGGTAAATTCATTTGGATTACCAACATTTACTGGTCCAGTGAAATCTTCACGTGTTGCCATCATTCTAATCATTCCTTCAACTAAATCATCCACATATTGGAAGCTACGGGTTTGCATTCCGTCGCCGTAAAGAGTTATGTCTTTGCCTTGAAGAGCTTGAACGATAAAGTTAGAAACCACTCTACCATCATGTGGGTGCATTCTAGGACCGTAGGTATTGAAGATTCTAATTATTTTAATTCTCACCTTATTTTGCCAATGATAGTTAAAGAAAAGTGTTTCTGCCACACGTTTTCCTTCGTCATAACAAGATCTTGTGCCAATTGGATTTACATGTCCCCAATAGTCTTCTCTTTGAGGATGAACTTTAGGATCACCATAAACTTCACTAGTGGAGGCTTGCAGGATTTTAGCATTAATTCTTTTTGCTAATCCTAACATGTTTAAAGCTCCAGAAACTGAGGTTTTTACAGTTTTAATTGGATTGTATTGATAATGAACTGGTGAAGCTGGACAAGCTAAATTGTAAATCTCATCAACCTCAATAAAGAAAGGCATGGTGATGTCATGTCTAATATATTCAAAATATGGATTTCCCATAAGGTGAACAATATTCTGTTTCTGACCAGTAAAGTAATTGTCAACACAAATTACTTCGTTACCTTCTTTTAATAATCTGTCAATTAGGTGAGAACCCACAAATCCAGCTCCTCCGGTGACTAATATTTTCTTCCGTATCATAAGCGGTGATTTTATTAAAGAGATTATCTCTAGACATTGCACTAGGCTAATAGAGGGGAGTGTCTAGAAATAATCTCATGGGTTATTTATTTCTTTGTATCTATACCAATACAATAATAGTCAATCTCTCTATCTTTCATCTCTTCTAAGTCATAAACATTACGACCATCAACAATAACTGGATTTTTCAATAGTTTTTTAATGATATTAAAATTGGGGAATTTGAATTCTGGCCATTCTGTCGCAATAATTAACGCGTCAGAATCAATCAATACATCATATTGATCTTGTCCGTATTCAATTTTATCGCCTAGGATTCTACTAGCTTCTTCTATTGCAACTGGATCATATGCTTTAACAGTAGCGCCTGCTTCAAGAAGTTTTCTAACGATAACTAAGCTTGGAGCTTCTCGCATATCATCGGTTTGTGGTTTAAAGGCAAGTCCCCATAGTGCAAATGTTTTGCCTTTTAGGTCGTGATTGAAGTGCTTATTAAGTTTGGTGATTAAAACTGATTTTTGTGCTTCATTAACTTCCTCAACAGCTTTTAAAACTTTAAGGCTATATGAATAATCATCAGCAGTTTTAATCAACGCTTTCACATCTTTAGGAAAGCAAGATCCACCATATCCTGTTCCAGGATAAATAAATTTTGTTCCAATTCTAGAATCAGAACCAATACCTTTTCTAACTGCATTTACATCTGCTCCTACTATCTCACAAAGATTGGCTATATCATTCATGAAACTAATTTTTGTGGCCAACATGCTGTTCGCTGCATACTTGGTCATTTCAGCAGAAGTAATATCCATAAATACCACAGGGTGGCCATTCATTGTAAATGGTTTATAGAGTCTTTCCATTGTTTTTTTGGCTTTGTCCGTATCACAGCCTACAACAATTCTGTCTGGTTTAAGGAAATCAGAAACTGCTGCACCCTCTTTTAGGAATTCAGGGTTAGAGCTAACGTCAAAGTCAAGGTCAGAACCTTTAGCATCCAATTCGCCTTGTAATGCTTTTCGTACTTTTTCGGCTGTACCTACAGGGACTGTGCTTTTTGTAACTATTAGCAGGTAGTCATTCATATAACGCCCAACCTCTCTGGCTACTTCTAACACGTATTTAAGATCAGCGCTACCATCTTCGTCAGGAGGAGTACCTACGGCTCCAAAAACTACTTCAGCTCCGTCTAAGCTTTCAGATAGCTTAGTGCTGAAATGAAGTCTGCCTTTTTTTACATTTCTATGTACAATTTCTTCCAATCCTGGCTCGTAGATTGGGATAATTCCTTTTTTAAGGTTCTCAATTTTGAGTTCATCGATATCTACACAGGTTACGTCGATACCTACTTCGCTAAAACATGCACCAGTTACTAAGCCCACATAACCAGTTCCTACGATTGTTATTTTCATCTTATATGATTTTTATAAGTTAATCTTTCATATCAAATATAGTGATATATTTTGATTCAAACAAGACTAATGATGTAAATATTCTATTTTTTGTAAAATGTTTCCAAAATTCGGAAAAAATATCATGCGATATTTCATATTTGGATTTTTGTCCAAAAAATTTTCAAAATCTAATCTTGAATATTTTGGAATCATTATGAATAAATATTAGAAAAATTTGGGAAAAATTCGAAAACACGATGCTTTGAAAGTTGTAATATGCAGATAATCAAAAGTGTAAGTGATTTTATATATTGATGAATAAATTTTATATTTGCTGCTGTCAATTTATTTAAAATATGGAAGTTAGAAGAACATTTGATCTATTAGATCGATATGCGGAGAATTATGTGGTGGAGGATGCCTTAGCCATAAAGAGAAATAAGAAATGGGAATTGTTTTCTACTCAGGAATATATAGACAACTCGCACTATTTCGCCTACGGTTTAATGGAAATGGGTTATAAAGTTGGAGATAAGATAGCGACTGTATCTAGTAATAGACCAGAGTGGAATTTTATTGATATGGGATTGTCACTTGGTGGTTTTGTTCATGTTCCTATTTATCCGACCATAAGTGAAGGAGAATATACTCATATATTTAATGACAGTGGTGTGAAGATGTTAATCATTGGCGATAAAATTTTGCTAAAGAAATTAACTCCACTTGCTAAGGAAGCTAAAAGCATTGAAGAAATATTTACGATCAACAAGATTGATGAGGAAAGGAATTATGAAGAGATTTTAGATTTAGGAAAAAAATCGGAATCGAAACATAAGGATGAACTTCAAAAAGTAAAAGATGATATTAGCCCTAAGGATTTAGTGACGATAATTTATACTTCAGGGACGACCGGAAATTCTAAAGGTGTCATGCTATCGCATCAAAACTTGGTTTCCAATTTTATTGCTACTGCTCCTGTTCAGCCAATGGAGTTTGGTGCTAAAGTCTTAAGTTTTCTTCCCCTTTGTCATGTCTATGAAAGAATGATGAATTATCATTTCCAATATAAAGGATTGAGAATTTATTATGCTGAGAACATGGGGACTATCGCTGATAATTTAAAGGAAATCAAAGCTGATGGTTTTAATACGGTACCACGATTGCTCGAAAAAGTATATGATAAGATTATTGCTAAAGGAAAAGATCTAACAGGAATAAAGAAACAAATTTTCTTCTGGGCTGTTGATTTAGGATTAAGATATGAGCTAAATGGCGAAAATGGTTGGCTCTATGAGCAGAAACTGAAATTAGCACGTAAGTTGGTTTTTGATAAATGGAATGAAGCTTTAGGAGGAAATATCAGTACTATTGTTTCAGGAGGATCTGCACTTCAGCCTCGGTTGTCAAGGATTTTCCATGCAGCGGGGATGAAAGTAATGGAAGGTTATGGTCTAACGGAAACAGGACCTGTGATTGCTGTTAATAATGCTTTTTATCCTAATATTAAGTTTGGTACTGTTGGACCAGTTATTAAAGATGTTGAAGTGAAGATAGCAGAAGACGGAGAGATCCTTTGTAAAGGACCTAATGTGATGATGGGCTATTATAATGCTCCACATCTTACTGAGGAGGTTATTGATGAAGATGGCTGGTTCCACACTGGTGATATTGGCGTTTTAGAGGAGGGTAGATTTTTAAAAATTACCGATCGAAAAAAAGAAATATTCAAACTGTCATCTGGTAAATATGTTGCACCTCAGGCTGTGGAGAACAAGTTTAAAGAGTCTATTTTTATAGAGCAGTTGATGGTAGTGGGGGAGAACGAGAAATTTGCTAGTGCTTTAATTTCTCCCAATTTTAATCATTTGCATTTTTGGGCATCAAAACATAAAGTCCATTATAGAGATAATATGGAACTGGTTCGTAAGCCGGAAGTGATTGCACGATTTCAAAAAGAAGTCAATTTGGTAAATAAAAGATTATCTCTCACTGAAAATGTGAAGCGTTTCAGGATAGTTTGTGATGAATGGAGTCCAAACACAAGAGAATTGAGCCCAACATTAAAACTGAAGAGAAAAAACATTTACGAAAAATACGATCATATCCTAAGAGAAATATATAGATACCCTAATGGGAATGGTGAATGAGATATGAATAGCAATACACATATTGCATGTTCATATCATTCCTAAGTGTATCATAATTTCAGCTTACTTAAACTAGAATAATAATTATCTTTGAACTTATAATTCAGAAATAGTCCATGAGAGAAATAAAAAGAACTTTCGATATTTTAAGCTATAACGAGACACATCAACCTCTCGACAAAGCTTTGTCAATTAAGCGTAACGATCAATGGGAATCTTTTACTATTAAGGAATACAGAAAAAATGTAGACTTGATTAGTTATGGGTTTATTGAAATGGGTTTTAAAAAAGGTGACAAAATAGCTACCGTTATCAATAACTGCCCTGAATGGAACTTTATTGATTTTGGGATGTCACAGCTTGGAGTTGTTCATGTGGGGATTTACCCAACTATCAGTGAGACTGAATACCTCCATATTCTAAAGCATTCTGAAGCTAAAATCCTAATTGTTTCTTCTAAAGAGTTATATACTAAGTTATTACCCGTGATCTATCAGGTGGATAGTATTCAGGAGGTATATAGTATTGAAGAAATATCTGGAGTGAAAAGCTTAAATGATATTATCGCCTTAGGTGAAAAGAATCAAGAAAAACATAAAGAAGAATTAGTGGAAAGAAAAGCCGCAGTTCTTCCAGAAGATTTATTGACCTTAATTTATACCTCAGGAACTACTGGTTTATCCAAGGGAGTAATGCTAACTCATAAAAATGTGGTAAGCAATGTTATTTTGGGATTGGAATTTACTGAGCCATTAATATACAAGGAAAAAGCATTTAGTTTCCTTCCTATGTCGCATGTTTTAGAACGTTGTGGTAATTATTTATGGCAGTACAAAGGACTGGAAATTTATTATGCAGGTAGTATTGATTCTATAGTTCCGGATATGCAAGAGGTAAAGCCTCATACTTTTATTTCTGTTCCTCGAATATTCGAAAAAATATATGATAAGATCATCAATACCGGGAGAGGGTTGAGTTTTGTGAAGAAAATGATTTTCTTTTGGGCCGTAGGTGTAGGGGATCAGTACCAACCTAACCCAGAAGACCGTTCTGCATTTTATAATTTTAAACATAAAATAGCTGATAAATTAGTTTTAAATAAATGGCGAGCGGCTTTAGGAGGAAATGTTAAAGGTATTGTTTCGGGAGGAGCTGCTTTACAGCCTCGATTAGCTCGCGCATTTTGGGCTGCCGATATAAAAGTTCAAGAAGGATATGGATTAACAGAAACATCGCCAATTGCCACTGCTAATGGTTTTGCTTCTCCAAATGTATTATTTGGATCGGTTGGTTATATCAATGATAGCGTACAAGTAAAAATTGCAGAGGATGGTGAAATATTATTGAAAGGTGATAATGTGATGGTAGGGTATTATAAAGAGCCCAAGCTAACAGCAGAAGCCTTAAAAGATGGATGGTTTCACACTGGTGATATTGGAAAAATAGAAGGACGCTTTCTATATATTACGGATAGAAAGAAAGAGATATTTAAACTTTCTGGAGGGAAATATGTTGCTCCTCAAGCTGTTGAGAATGTGTTTAAAGAATCTAATTTTATAGAGCAATTAATGGTGATTGGCGAAAACCAGAAGTTCACTGCTGCTATTATTGTTCCCGACTTTCACTTCCTTCATAATTGGTGTACCATACATGTTGTTGAGTTTAAAGACAATGAAGAGTTGATTAAAAATCCGGTGATTGTTGCTCGTATTCAAAGAGAAGTGGATAAATATAATGCTCAATTAGATCATATTGCTAAAATTAAGACTTTTAAAATTGTTGCTGATGAATGGACTCCTGATTCGGGGATTTTATCACCCACATTAAAGCTCAAGAGAAAGAAGGTTGCGGCAAAATACGAAGCAGAAATAAATAGCATATATCAATCATAATGACAAAAAATCCAATATTAGATTACCTCAAAACAGGAATTAATAAACCCATCACTAAAAGCATGTCACCTTCGGCACTATGGCTAAAAGGCTTTTTAATAAACGTAGAAGAAGGATTAGCGGAAATTGAATATACGGTGAGAAAGGAAATGACAAATCCATTAGGGACTATGCAAGGTGGAATTATGGCTGCTTTGGTTGATGATACCATGGGGATGGCATTTTTCACGCTTTCTCAAGAAAATATGTTCACTACTACTAACTTGAATATTAACTATCTATATGGAGTTAAAGAAGGAGAAAAAGTAGTGGTAAAAGCGGAAGTAGTTCGTATTGGTAAAAAGATTGCCAATATTGAATGTAAGGTGATGAATGAAAAAGGAGATGTGATTTGTACTGCAACAAGTAATTTAGTGGTTACAAGCATAAAACTAAACGTGCCTATTCCAAATTAAGAGATTATAAATAAAAAAAGGGAAGCAATTTGCTTCCCTTTTTTTGTATTATTTAAACTCAATCAGCAATTGTCCTTTTCTGACAACGTCACCAGGTTTGCAATGAATTTTTTTAATTTCTCCACTGATAAAACTAGTAATCTGATTTTTCATTTTCATAGCTTCAAGAATTAGTAAGTCCTGACCTATTTCAATGGTTTGTCCTTCTTCAACAAAAATTTCGAAGATGGTACCAGGAATAGCCGCAGGGAGTTCCTTAACATTTTCTGGTGCGTAAGGAGTTCTATTCTTATAGCTTTCGGGTACTTCAGTAATATAAATAGAGTTATCTACATTAAACTCACTATACTGAGGCTCATTTGATTTATCATCTTTACTCATCAGTTGTGTTTTTAGAATGGTGGAACACCATGTTTCTTTTTAGGAGTCTGTACATCTTTAGAAGAACTAATCTCTAAAGCATGAACAATCATCTTTCTAGTTTCTGAAGGCTCAATAACTGCATCAACATAACCATATGCAGCTGCTACATAAGGATTAGCAAACTTCTGTTTGTATTCCTCCACCTTTTGTAATCTTACTTTTTCAGGATCCTCAGCTTTTTTAATTTCATTTCTGAAAATAATATTAGCAGCTCCTTCAGGTCCCATAACAGCAATTTCTGCCATTGGCCAAGCAAATACGAAATCAGCTCTTAAGTGATGACTACACATAGCAATATATCCTCCACCATAAGCTTTTCTCATGATTACAGTTAGTTTAGGAACTGTAGCTTCTGAATAAGCGTAAAGGATTTTAGCTCCATGACGAATTACTCCAGCATGTTCCTGATCAACACCAGGTAAATAACCAGGAAGGTCAACCAAAGTCAATAATGGAATATTGAAAGCATCACAATAACGAATAAATCTAGCCGCTTTATCAGATGAATCCACATCGAGTACACCTGCTAAGAAGGCTGGTTGATTTCCAACGATACCAATAGTTTCTCCATCGATACGTGTAAAACCAATAACAATATTTTTAGCAAAGTGCTCTTGAATCTCAAAAAACTCAGAGTTATCACAAATGGCTTTTACAACATTTCTAACGTCATAAGGCTCTTTTGGATCTGTTGGCATGATTTCATCCAACTTATATATTCTAGTTCTTGGCGGCTTTTTTGGAAAGCGATCAGGCTTTTTAGTATTATTCCATGGAATGTAAGTACATAATTGCTTAATCTGTCCAAAACACTCTTGCTCGCTTTCTGCATAGAAGTGTGCATTTCCTGTTTTAGCAGCATGAACATATGCGCCTCCAAGGGCTTCCATACTAATTTCTTCACCAAGCACGGTTTTAATCACTTCAGGACCTGTAATAAACATTTTTGATATCTTGTCTACTACAAATACAAAATCCGTTAATGCAGGACTGTAAACAGCGCCACCGGCACATGGTCCTAAAATAACGGAAATCTGTGGGATCACCCCAGATGCTTGTGTATTTCTGAAAAATATTTCACCATAACCAGCCAAGGAATTAACTCCTTCTTGAATACGTGCTCCACCAGAATCGTTGATTCCAATAATTGGCACCTTCATTTTCATGGCATGGTCCATGATTTTTGTGATTTTCTTTGCATGCATATACCCCAGAGAACCACCGGCTACAGTGAAATCCTGTGCGTAAATACACACTGGATGAGAGCCAAGTGTACCAGTTCCAGTGATTACACCATCACCAGCGAGGTATTTTTTATCCATGTCAAAATCTTTTGCAGCATGTTCTACAAATAGATCGTATTCATGGAAGGATTTTGGATCGAGAATGGCAACAATACGCTCGCGGGCAGTTAATTTACCTACGGCTTTTTGTTTTTCTATAGCCTTGGATCCCCCACCAGACAAGGCACTTTTCATTCTCTCTCTTAAATCTAAAGACTTCTGTTTAATAGACATATTTTCCTTTTTTGATTCAGAATTTGTTGTTCAATCCAATTCCGCAATAACCTAGCAAAATTAAGAGATTTTACAAATAAAACAATAATATTTCTGTTAGTTAGGTAACAGTAGAACTTTTTTTATTGCGATGCAGTCTCAAATTAAATGGGATTTAACAAACTAAATTTCAGCTTTTCAGCTATTGGCAATGATATGCCATCTATTTTGCTTTCATTTTTTTTTGAACTCAAAACATAATTTTTAGTTCAAAAAAAAATGATTTCTCAGAATCTGAGAAATCATTAGAATATTTTTTTTGAATAATATTATTCAGCGTTTTCCGTTGGAGGAACCATATTAGTTGGAATTGGTTCCGCGTTTTCAATTTGTTCTCTCAATTCAGTATCGATGATATCGCTATTGCTAGCTGTTCTTGGGATAACGAAAATAGAGAATAAACTTAAAACTAAAAGAATTAAGGCAAGTGTCCATGTAGATTTCTCTAAGAAATCAGCAGTTTTTCTTACTCCTAAATATTGATTGTTTCCAGCAAAGTTGGAAGCTAGTCCACCACCCTTAGAGTTTTGAACTAAAACTACTAACATTAATAAGATACAAGTGATTAAAATTAAAACTGATACAATTATATACGCACCCATGGCTATTCTTTTTTCTAATTATTTTTACTCAATTCTTGAATTTGGGCTGCAAAGTAAGTACTTTTTTCTGGATTTTTCAAAATTAATTTTTGATAAATTTCAATGGCCTTATTTAGATTGCCTTGCTGCTTATGAATCTGTGCCAGAGTCTCTGTTACGAAAAAATCATCTTCGTCAACTGTACTATCTACAGCATCTTTGTGAGGGTTGTGAAAATTATTTTTGTCAGGACGAGAGATTGAAGGTTGGTCTTCGATGAAACGATCTATCAATTGAGCTTTTAGTATTTCAGGCTTTTGGGCTTCAGTAATATCACTCTTTTCTTCTTGTTCTGCCTGTTTTTCTACTTCAATTTCAGCTAGTCTTTTCTTAACTAATTGTAATAATTCGGATTTAGATTTACTAGCTTGGTGTTTCTTTTTCTCCTCTGAAAGATCTATTTGATTTTTTTCTGACTCAATAGTCTTGTCTTCTTGTACTTCCTTTTTGACTCTTTTTAAATGAGTTTGAGTAATCGGCTTAGGTATTTCTTTTTTAGAAGGATCCTCTAGTTTTTCTTCTTTTACAGTATCTGTTTTAGTTAAAGTATCTTTATTAACTGTTTCTATTGTTGCTTTTGTGGATTCCTCTTGTACTCGAGAAATAGGATCTGTTTTTTCTTCTGCTGGATACTCTTTTGGGCGTTCGTTTTCTTGTTGTTTTTCCTCATTTTGCAACATGTAGTCTACCCAATACTTAAGTTTCTTTCTATCTGAGGAATGAAATGCTGCTTTGTATAAATTCTTTTGATATCTATAATCATCAAGAATTAATAGGTTTAGGGCATAAAGAATTCGGAAATTCTCTACATAAGGATAGCTGCTAACTAACTGTTCCAGATCTGCTAAGCTATCTTTTGATAATAGTTTAGGGTTTTCTAATAATCGATAATAGTGCTCTTTATTCATCTTACCAATTAACAACTGCTTTATTAAAAATATCGTCCACTAACATCTCATTGATTATCTCTATTTGGGCATCTTGCACAGAGTTGAGATCCTCGGTTGATGGGTATTCATTATATCTACTAAATGTAGTTTCATAGTTTTTATCGGGCTCAATTAAATTTGTAAACTTAATTTTAACTGAAATTGTTAACCTGTTTAAAGCAGCTTGTTCATCACTAGTCACCGCTTGAGGTGAGGTGGAGTAATCTGTAATTACACCTTCTATTTGTAAATCGCCTCTATCTCTAACTAGAATTAAACTGGTTTGGCTAGAAAAACGATCTTGTATTTCAGTGGTAAGAGATTCACTTAAGGTTGGTACCACAAAGCTAGCCTGATTGTCGATATATTGAATACTGATGGTTTTTGCTTCAGCTGGAATAGAGGCACCTGTAAAACTGTAGCTTACACAAGAAGACAATCCCATCGTAAATAAGAATGCTATGGCTATTAGTATAGCTTTATATGAGTTTAATTTTATCATAATCCTTAGTTGATATCGTATTCTTTAATTTTTCGGTATAAGGTACGTTCACTTATTCCTAGATCGTGAGCGGCATTTTTTCTTTTACCATGATGCTTAGTCAATGCTCTCCTTATGAGGTCTTCTTCTTTTTTCTGTATAGATAGAGATTCTTCGATAACCTCTGCTTTTTGATCTAATGTTTCAAAAACTTGTTCATGAAGGTCATCTTGGTAGTTCCTAGAATCTGAATTCATTTGTTCCTCCTCCTGAGGATTCAAAATAATATCATAATCTTGATCTATTTTCTTGAGGAGTTGCGAGCTTTCTTCTTTTGAAATTGAATTACCACCTTGAATGACTTCTACCATGGTTTTTTTGAGCTCCGATATGTCTTTCTTCATATCAAAAAGCACTTTGTAGAGGAGGTCTCGTTCTGAAAGCTTTTCGTCTTCCTTTTTGGAGTAGAGGACAGGTAATTCTTTAGAATAAGACTGAGGTAAATATTTTGTTATGGTTATAGCATCAACAAGTCTATCCGTTTCTATGGTACTGATTTGCTCAGTAACATTTTTTAGCTGACGAATATTTCCTTCCCAACGATATTTTTTTAGTAGTTCTTGAGCGTCTTCGTTAAGTCTTACAGTTGGCATTCTGTATTTTTCTGAAAAGTCAGAAGAAAATTTCCTGAATAAAAGATATATATCATCCTTTCGCTCTCTTAAACTTGGCACAGCAATAGGTACAGAATTCAATCTATAAAACAAATCCTGACGAAACTTTCCAGTACTGATGGCTTGAGGAATATCTACATTAGTAGCTGCTATAACCCTTACATTAGTTTTATGAACTTTACTGCTACCAACTTTCATAAATTCTCCAGTCTCTAAAACCCTCAATAAGCGAACTTGGGTTGAAACAGGAAGTTCGGCAACTTCATCAAGAAATATAGTACCACCATCAGCGACTTCAAAATATCCT
Organism: Bacteroidales bacterium; assembly: GCA_016744655.1. GTDB lineage: Bacteria > Bacteroidota > Bacteroidia > Bacteroidales > UBA12170 > UBA12170. The sequence continues at coordinate 22,749 of JADGDY010000009.1, forward strand.
TTTCTTGAATCACTAGCACCGGTAAAGGCGCCTTTCTCATGACCGAAGAGTTCGCTATCGATGGTTCCTTCAGGAATAGCCCCACAGTTTACCGCAATATAGTGACCATGTTTACGTGAACTCAATTGGTGAATGATTTTAGGAAAAACTTCTTTACCAACACCGCTTTCACCTGTGATAAGGACTGATAAATCAGTTGGAGCCACTTGTGCGGCAATATTAATGGCTCTATCCAAAAGTGGAGAGGTTCCGATGATGCCAAATCTTTGTTTAATGCTTTGTAGCTCCATAGTTAAAATGTGGTGTTTTGTTTGAAGAATCAATAAAAATACAAATTAACAGAAAACTGACAAAATTTCAGGTGTTTAAAGTTAAAATGATATCAGTGTTATTTTAATAAATGTTAAAATTTAAGCTTTCTTTATTTTTTTTTGAAAAAAGTAGTGGTGAGTAAATAATTGTCTTATATTTGCCTCGATGCGTTAATTTTAAGTGGGAATAATAATTTGGCCTCCAATCGTTCTGATTGGAGGTTTTTTTATGCCCCGTTGTATGGTAGTCTTTGGGTGATAGATCTTCCAAGAGTCACTTCATCGGCAAACTCTATTTCGTCACCAATAGCAACACCTCTAGCCAATGAGCTTACTTTTATTTTCTTGTTTTTTAATTGCTTGAAAATATAAAAATTGGTGGTGTCTCCTTCCACAGTGGCTGCTAAAGCAAAAATAACCTCCTCTATTTTTTCTTCTTCAATTCGTGTTAAAAATGATCGGATTTCGAGGTCAGAAGGCGAAATTCCATCCATCGGGCTAATTAATCCACCCAAAACATGATATAATCCGGTAAATTGCCCGGTGTTTTCTATGGCTAATACATCTCTAATGTCTTCTACAATGCAAATTAATGAAGCATCTCTTTTTGGACTAGAACAAATATTGCAGATTTCTTTTTCTGAGATGTTATGACATTTTTTACAAAAGCGCATTTCCTCACGCATTTTGATGAGGCTTTCTCCCAATCGTTTCACATGTGGTTTTTCTTGTTTTAAAAGATGTAGGGCCAATCGCATAGCACTTCTTTTTCCTATACCAGGTAATTTCGATAATTCGTTTACGGCATCCTCTAATAAATATGATGAGAAATTTAAATCCATTTTTGTCGTTATATATAATATGATCAAAAGAGATTTGAGATTTTTTAATAGAGTTCAAATCATTTCCTTTTGTAACTTTGTTCTGAAAATAATTGCAAAAATAGTAAAAGCATGCAAGTGAAACTTCTGAAATATATATTCCTTGGGATTATCCTATTCTTGGGAAATCAAGTTCTGTTCTCTCAGCAAAATCAAACCGATGAAATGGGAAGAAAACAAGGGAAATGGATCAAGTATAAAGATGGAGTGAAATTCTATCAGGGTGAATTTGTAGATGATAAACCCATAGGAGAGTTTTTACGATATTATAAGAGTGGTCGTTTGCAATCTCGTTCCTTATATACCAGAAATGGAGATTATTGTTTTGTTGAGATGTTTTACGATGACAGAAAGAAAACGCCAAAAGCCACTGGTTTATATGTGAATCAGGTAAAAGATAGTGTTTGGCATATTTATAATAGTTCTGGGGTTTTGGTGAATGAAGAGTACTATTCTGAAGGTAAAGAAAACGGACTGTGGAAATTGTTTAATTATTTGGGAGCAATAATGAAAGAAACTCCATATGTGGATGGAAAGCTGCAGGGTGAGCAAATCGAATATTTTGTTGAGGGAACCTTACAAAGAAAGATGACATTCGAGAATGATACGCTTGATGGAGTATTCGAAGTATATTATCCGGAAAATAAAATACGTGTTGGAGGAGTCTTTAATAAAGGCATGCAAGTAGGAGAGTGGAATTACTACGATGTGGATGGTTCCGTTTTGTATATCGAGTATTTTGAAGAGGGTTCATTGATGAAGCGATTGGATTCTAATGGTAAAGCTGTTGAAGTGGTACAAGTAATTGATACAATTGATATGGGCGTTACTCCTGAGGAGTTGATGGAGTTGAGGTAGGTGAGTGTGATTCGAATAATTATAACTATATAAAAATCAATCACATGGATTATAAATCTGAATATTATCAGAAAGGTTTCTTAGGAAAAGTAAAACACATTTATACAAAATTATTCTTTGTCGGATTAATTGGAGTTTTCATAATTATTTCCACTATTTTTTACGAAGGGAATGAAAAATCAAGTGGGAGAGGAAGCTCCTTAATGAACACATTTAAAGGCTTGACTTTTGAAAGCGGAATATATTATTTTGTTGCTGCACTTTTTGTGATTATTTTACTAATCATATATCTTTATTCTAGATATAAAAATCAAAATATAATAGTTGGATTTTCATTTTTAGATAATGAAATGATAATTGCATCGAGAAGTATATTCTCATCTGATGTTAAAATAATAAATATAGAATTTGGAAAAATATCGATTAAAACCTCTAAAATTTCTGATGGATTAACCTCTCAAATGTATGAATGCCTTATTCTTCAGGATACATCAAACATTCTAGGATACTTTATAAAGAATCATTTTACTTGGACTAAAGAAAATGAAATTAAAATACTGACGATAATTGATGAATATGAATTATTGAAATCAAATAAATCGACAACATTTAAAAAATAATCATGTGTAGTTCTATATTGATTTATTTGATGAAGTAATCTCAATTTATAGGTTAACGAAAATTAAAGTAAAAAATGGAAGGACTCTAAAACTCCTCATTCAATAACCAAGCGCTTTTGTTTTTATTGGCTTGAAACCATCTGAGTTGTTCTACTGCTTTTGCGCGATTGCTAAAGTTGGCAGCGCTAATTCTGTAAAGGCCATTTTTATTTTGTCCGGCAATGTATGCTTCAAAACCATCCACTTCTAATTCTGATAAAAGCTGGTCGGCGAATTTCTTTTCACCAAATGCACCACAGATGATATGAAAAGAGCCTTTAATTTCTTGTACTTGCTCGTTTATTATCATTTCTGGTTCTTCTACTTTTGGCTCCTCTATGATTGTTTCTTCAGCAACTTCTAATGATACTATAACTGTATTATCTTTTTTAGCTTCCTCTAGATTTGTTTTAGATTCAGCAGGAGAAGTATGATTGGAATCGATATTTACAATACTCGCTGATTGCTGAAAGTAGTTCCCTATTGGTTCTTTTATAAACCAAGCCAATACACTTAATATCATTAATGGAAGCGCTATTGCAGCAATTCTTCTAATAATAGGTGCTGAGTTTCTAATCTTCTTTTTAGCTTCAGGATGTAAGGTGATAACAGGCTCGTGAGTTCTATTTCTTAAGATAGGCTGTGCCATTATATCTGGCAAACCAAAATAAGAATCATCATAGTTTACGCTTAAATCTGGTGAGAATTCCATATGTCCACTTCTACTCATAGAGAGAAGGCCGAGATTTTCAAAGGAAACCTTGCCGTCATTCTGAATTTCATTTCTACAAAAATCGGCAAAAGTATCAATTAGTTGCAGGGCTTCTTTATAAGAATATTGGCTCTTTTTCACCAAGCTATGAGCAAGGAAACCATCATTATCTTTAATTTTAGAATTAAAAGCAATATGGCGGCCTGGAGGTGTTACTTTATGTGAAATAGCATGAACTTCGGCAGAGTAGGAGTTGGTCAAAAAAGCACCCAAACCTGGAATGATCACCATTTCGTTCTCTCTAACTAATTCGCCAATATGTGCAGCTATATCCATCATTCACTAAAATTTTTGCTAAAATACACTCTATAATATTGAAAATCAAGACTTGTTTGTAAGTTTTGATAAATCCTCGGGCGTATCAACTGATAGGCCTTCAATATCGGTGAGCTTCATGGAGATATTATATCCAGCCGAAAGCCATCTGAGCTGTTCCAATGATTCCGCAATTTCTAGAGGAGCTTGTGGAAGTTCACAAATCTCTTTAAGGGTTTCTGTTCTATAGGCATATAATCCAATGTGCTTATAAAACTCGTAATACTCTAAGTATTCTTCTTTTTCAACACCTCTTAAAAACGGAATGGCAGCTCGGCTAAAATATAATGCTTTCTGTTGCTCACCAATGACGACTTTAACGGAATTGGCATCAAAAAGTTCCCCAATATCATCAATTTTTTTAGCTAGAGAACTTATTTGTGTTGTACTATTGATAAAGCTTTCCGTAACTTTCTCTATTTGAGATGGCTCTATGTAGGGTTCGTCACCTTGAATATTTACGACCACATCAAAATTTTCATCTTGCTGGCTTAAAACTTCATTACATCTGTCGGTTCCGCTTTGATGATGTTCGGCAGTCATCATGACTTCGCCTCCCCAAGATTTTACATGATCGTAGATTCTATCATCATCGGTGGCCACAATAACTTTTTGGAGAGCTTTGCAACTAGTGGCTTGTTCGTAGACTCTTCTAATCATGGATACTCCATAGATTAAAGCCAATGGTTTCCCAGGAAATCGTGTGCTGGCATAGCGAGCAGGAATTACACCTAATATTTTCATGATTTAGAATAAACCGTGAATTTCACCATTGATTTTCTCAATAATCATCCCCAAGTCTTCAGGGTTGTTGGCAAAATCAATATTGTCAACATCAATGATTAATAGCTTACCATGAGTATAGTTAGTAATCCATTCCTCGTAACGCTCATTTAGTTTTTTTAAGTAATCGATACGAATAGACTCCTCGTAATCTCTTCCTCGTGACGCAATCTGACTCACCAAAGTAGAGACATTTGCTCTTAGGTAAATCAATAGATCTGGAGCTTCAATAAATGAACTCATCAACTCAAATAACGAAATATAGTTATCGAAATCACGAGTGGTCATCAAGTTCATTTGATGCAAGTTTGGAGCAAAAATATAAGCATCCTCATAGATGGTTCTATCTTGGATGATGGTTTTGTTACTCTTTCTAATTTCAACTACCTGACGAAAACGGCTATTCAAAAAGTAAACCTGTAAATTGAAAGACCAACGTTTCATGTCATCGTAAAAACTATCCAAATATGGATTGTCATCAACGCTTTCATAATAAGGTTTCCACTTCATTTGTTTGGCCAACAATCGGGTGAGTGTTGTTTTTCCTGAACCAATATTTCCTGCAATAGCTAAGTGCATCGTCTTGTATTTTAGTTTTACTTTATGTTCTTTTCCATGGAATAAATCAATACTCCTTTTGATGTGAGAAAGTTGATTCTTGCCGGATTTGAATACATATTTAGTGACCAATCGTTAAATTCTAAAACTGGAAGCGGATGATATGATTCTTCTCCAGTAATCAGATTATGAGCGATAAAGAAGCTGTTGCTGGTATAATACAACATGTCTTCGTGCACTTGAATTTTTTTTAATCCGAACAATGCTAATTTCCTTACAAATCTACCATTTTCATCGAAAATATAAACCCCAGTTGATGGATTGTTAATAAAAAGTCTGTTGGCTTCCATCATCATGAAATTAGGCTGGGGATCTAGGTCCATTAATTCATCCAAAGCATCACCTCTAAAATCTATTCTGTTGTCTTGATCTAATAATACTATTTCGGTGGTGTTAGCATCATAAACCCAGTAAGAATCGTTGTATTCATCGAGGCAAGCCATGGATGAATAGCTCAGGTTATTTACATCTAAATCTATGGGTTGGGGATTTCTATTAAGATTATAAAGGCTCAAAGTTCCTGCGTTTGCTAAATCCTGATTTAAAAATAGAATATAAGAGTAAGTTTTATAGTAAAGTAAAACTCTTCTGGGATCTTTTGCATCTATACAAGTTAGCTTCCCTTGAAACATGGGGTAATAATTAGCGATAAATTCACCTGTAATATCAAGTTTAGTCAGATGTGATTTTGCTCCAATTAATAAATTCCCTCTGTCATCGCAACTGATCATACGGCCTTTGTATTGGGCTGTTTTTTCTTTTTCGAAATGATAATATTGACCAAAAGCAAAACTTTGGAGGAGGATAAAAATGATAATTATTGTGTGTTTAATCATAATGAATGCTTAATACTTCGTCAATAATAGGGCGTTGATTGAGTAAACGAGGGACTTTATGTTGCCCCCCTAATTTACCTTTACTTTTTAACCAAGCATAAAAGGTGCCAGGTTGTAAACTAAGAAGTTGAGGAGGCTGAAGAATCATATTTTTATAGCGCTTGGCCTCGTAATCTGAATTCAAGGATTTTAATGCATTGTCTAAGGCATCTCCAAAAACAGCTAAATCCTTCGGAGCTTTTATAAACTCAAACATCCAATCGTGCCTGGCCTGCTCGCCATTTTTGATATCTGCTGGACCAGCCATATATTCATCTACAATGGCATCACATTTTTTGCAAGCCACTATTAAGGCGCGTTCCGCATTGTCTAATATGATCTCTTCTCCTACTAAGTTGATGAAGTATTTAGTTCGACCAGTGATAAGAAAACGATACGGATTGGTGGAGGTAAACATAATGGTATCGCCAATTTTATATCTCCAAAGTCCAGCATTTGTAGAAATAAGCATGGCATAATTAATACCAGTTTTTACTTCGCCAAGAGGAATCACTTTTGGAGATTCGTTATCTATTTCACTCATGGGAATGAATTCGTAAAATATTCCATAATCGAGCATCAATAGCATTTCGTTGCTATCGGTTCTGTCTTGAATGCCAAAAAATCCTTCCGAAGCATTATAGGTTTCTTGATAGTTGATGCCACTTGGCCCTACTAATTCTTCAAATTGTTGACGATAGGGTTCGAACTTAACTCCTCCATGGATAAACACTTCTAAGTTAGGCCATACTTCTTTTAAATAGCGTTTGCCGCTTTTTTCTAGAATCCTCTTCACCAATAATAAAGACCACGATGGAACGCCAGATAATGAAGTAACATCCTCCTCCATAGTAATGAGCGCCATCTTTTCAATCTTACTTTCCCACTCGTCCATTAAAGCAATTTCTCTATTGGGAGTGCGAAGGATTTGTGCCCAGAAAGGAAGGTTTTCAATTAAAATAGCAGAAAGGTCACCATCGTAATACTCCTCGTTATGCACATCAGAAATATTATGACTACCTCCCATGGCAATGCTTCTGCCGTTAAAAACCATGGTTTCGGGATGGTTGTTCACATAAATGGAAAGCATGTCTTTGCCAGCTTTAAAATGGCATTCTTCCAATGCATGTCGACTCACTGGAATATATTTGCTTTTCCCAGCCGTAGTGCCAGAGGATTTGGCAAACCATTTGATATCTGAAGGCCATAAAACATCTTGTTCGCCAGAGCGTAGTCTATCAATATAGGGCTTTAAGCTTTCGTAGGAATGTATGGGAACTCGTTCACGATATTGCTCGTAATTACGAATAGAATCGAAGTCGTATTTCTTTCCAAACTCGGTTTCTTTTCCAGCGTGCAAAAGTTTCTTGAACCACTCCTCTTGAACATCATGAGGATACTTCATGAATAAATCAATCTGATGAATTCGTTTTTTTATCACCCAAGTAATAACAGAATTAATAAAGGCCATATAGAAATTTTAGGTGTTCAAATCTACAAAATTTAGGCTTCCAAAATTGCAATGTCACAGCCTATTTAATCATTGGTTTGATATTAATTTCATAAATACTCAAATCAGAAAGGAATAAGCCTATAATTTTCTAATTTTGCAAATGGATTTATGGATAGAAAAACACTTTTTGTAGAGGTTATTTTGCCGCTTCCTTTGGATGGAAGTTTCACCTATCGGGTACCCTTTGAGATGAATGATTTGGTAATTCAGGGAATGCGAGTTTTGGTGCAGTTTGGTACCCGGAAAGTTTATGCTGCATTGGTGAAATCTGTCCATGAAAATATTCCACAAGATTATCAGCCAAAATATATTCTAGCTGTTTTAGATGCTCATCCTATTGTGAATCATCATCAACTGCAATTCTGGACATGGATTTCTAAATATTATATCTCCGGATTAGGTGAAGTAATGAATGCTGCCTTACCCACTGCTTTTAAACTGAGTTCAGAATCTAAATTGGTTCTGAATCCTGTTTTTGTAATTGGAAGTATTTCTTTGAATGAAAAAGAAGCTGCAATTCTTTCAGCTTTGCAAGGTCAAGACAATATCAGCATCAGTCAAGCTTCTCAAATTACTGATCTTAAAAAGGTGTTTCCTTTGATAAAAACCATGACCGAAAAAGGAATTGTGTTGATGGAAGAGGAGCTGGAAGACAAATACAAGGTAAGGAAAGAAACTCGGGTGCAATTGGTAGAGGACTATAGAAGCGAAGAAGCTTTACGAAAGCTTTTTAGTGAACTAGAAAAACGAGCCTTTAAGCAATTAGAAGTGGTAATGGCTTTTTTGCATTTATCGCAAAAGCGAGGTGGAAATCATGTTCATTTGTCTAAGAAAGAATTGATGGCACAATTGGACAATGGAGCTTCGGCTTATGCTTCTCTAGAGAAAAAAGGAATTTTTGATAGTTTTGAGCAAACCATTAGCCGTTTGGTAGATTTTGCCAAAGCAAAAGAAGTGGAAGATATCACGCTCAGTTTTGCACAAAACGAAGCCTTGGAAGCTGTAAAGGAAAGTTTTGGAAAACAACCAGCTTGCTTATTGCATGGAATTACCGGAAGTGGAAAAACCGAAATCTATATCAAGTTGATGGATGAGGTGATTAAACAAGGAAAGCAAGTGTTGTATTTACTTCCTGAGATTGCCTTAACCGCTCAAATTATTAATAGATTAAGGAAGTATTTTGGTGAGAAAGTAGGTGTTTATCATTCCAGATATAATATCCACGAGCGTGTTGAAATCTGGAATAAGGTGTTAAATGAGGAGGAAGGTGCGCCGTCTTACCAAATCATCTTGTCGGCTCGTTCTGGCATATTTTTACCTTTTAAAAACCTGGGATTAATTATTGTTGACGAAGAACACGATAACAGCTATAAGCAATTTGATCCTGCTCCTCGATACCATGCTCGTGATGCTGCTTTAGTTTTGGCTCATCAGCACCAAGCAAAGGTGGTTTTAGGTTCGGCTACTCCTTCTGTTGAAACTTATTATAATGCGCGTTCTGGAAAGTACGGTTTGGTGAGTTTAACCGAGCGTTTTGGAGAAGGTCGTTTGCCCGAGATTCTGGTTTCTGATGTGAAACATGAAACCAAGAGAAAAACCATGAATGGGCATTTTTCTTCTTTCTTAATGATGCATGTAAAAGAAGCCTTGGAAAGAAACGAACAGGTTATCTTATTCCAAAATAGAAGAGGCTTTGCTCCAAGATTAGAATGTGAAGTCTGTAATTGGATTCCTGAATGTCCTAACTGTGACATTAGTTTGGTGTATCATAAGAATCAAAACCGATTACGTTGTCATATTTGTGGGCATTCTACACATTTGATTCATACTTGTGGAGGTTGTGGTAGCAAAGAAGTAAGAATGAAAGGCTTTGGTACAGAAAAGCTGGAAGAGGATTTGTCTATTATTTTGCCAGAAGCCCGAATCAAACGTATGGATTTGGATACCACTAGGGCAAAAAATGCATTTGAAAAAATATTTGAGGATTTCGCTGATAAAAAGATTGATATTTTAGTTGGAACGCAGATGGTCACCAAAGGTTTGGATTTTGAGAATGTGAGTATTGTGGGTGTTTTAAATGCCGATAATATGATCAATTTCCCAGATTTTAGAGCTTTTGAGCGTAGTTTTCAAATGTTGGTTCAGGTGAGTGGACGAGCAGGTAGAAAAGAGAAAAAAGGAAAGGTGATTATCCAGTCTTTTAATCCTTATCATTCTGTTATTCGCTATGTGATAGAAAATAGTTATCAAAAGATGTATGACAGCCAGATTCTTGAACGTCGAAATTATAAGTATCCTCCATTTTATCGTTTGGTTCGTTTTACCCTTAAACATAAAGATTATCGCGTTCTCAATGAAGCCATGCAAGATTTTGCAAGTTTATTAAGAGAACATTTTGGTCCAAGAATTCTAGGTCCAGAATATCCTATGGTAGCAAGAATGAGGAACCTATACCTTAAAGAGATTTTGCTGAAACTTGAAAAAGGCTATCCCACCGAAAAATCACGCCAAGTTATCCATACTATCCTCGATGCTTTTAATAGTGGAAAGCAGTATAAAGCCATTCGCGTGGTGATTGATGTGGATCCTATTTAATGAAAGGAGCCCTTATAATTTATAAAACTTCTTGAGCTTTTCTGGTAAGCCTAATCCAACAGGTGTTTAGATTAGAGAGCTTGATTTTTTGAAGTTAAAAAACATTGAGGTTTATTCTTTAATCCTGCACTTACCTTAATCGTTTGGTACTTATTTAATGTAGTTTGACATTGGTGTCCCATTAAAATCATAAAAGGTTCTTTGAAGTATTTGAAATTTAGCTTCTTATAGAGTTTTTGAAACCCAACGGACTTGAATTTGTAGGTTTGTGTCAGATTAACCTGACAGTTATGTTTCAAGATAAATATGTTTTCGCTCAATTAAGTTCATTTCTAAACCGAAGTAAGTTCAATCGTATCGTATCTAAATATGATGGAGACAAATATGTAAAGCATTTTACTTGCTACAATCAATTACTTGCATTGATGTTTGGGCAACTTTCTAACCGTGAAAGTTTAAGAGATTTGATAGTCGCACTTGAAGCTCATTACTCCAAATGTTATCATTTAGGAATGGGCAAAAATGTATCAAAATCCTCTTTGGCTAGAGCCAATCAAGATAGAAATTATCTCATCTTTGAAGAGTTTGCTTATTACTTGGTAAATGAAGCCAGAGGAAAACGTAAAATAGATATTTTCAAACTTAATGGAAACGCAGACTACCAAAAGATGTACTATCGGATGTTACTATTGAATTAACTGGTTTTTACCCTAAACAACGCTATCCGAAGAAGCTTCGTTTAGTTCGGTTTTGGGATAAAGAGCAAGAACGTGAGTTCATGTTTTTAACAAATGCAACACACATATCAGCACTTCAGGTTGCTGAGCTTTATAAGAATCGATGGCAAGTTGAACTATTCTTTAAGTGGCTCAAGCAGCACCTGAAAATTAAGAAATATGGGGGTACAACTGAGAATGCTGTAAGAATACAAATCTATTCTGCAATATGCTCTTATTGTTTGGTCACATTGATTCAAAAAGAGATGCAGATTAACCGAAGCACATATGAGAGTCTTCAAATTTTGAGTATCTCATTAACAGATAAAACTCACTTAAGAGACTTGTTTGTTAAAACTAAATTTCAATATGACAAAGAACGATATGGCTTTAATGAGCCTAATTTATTTGATAATTTCTAATCTTCCCATTTTTATGGGACACTAGTGGTAGTTTGAGATATGTAAACCTGAATTCACTGTTTGGCTGACTAATCGGCTAATTTTGATTATAGAATGAATACTATTTAATCCGATTTTTCAGGTTTGTATTTGATCTAAGATTTCATGGCAATGAACGAATCTGTAATAAGGGCAGCTATTAAATTTCACCATTTAAAAGTCATATTGATTGATGTAAATCATTTCTATTAATTCAAAAAAAAAAGTCTATAAAACGGATATGCAAAAAAAAATGGCCACCATTTTCGTGGAGGCCATTTTTATTTATTTATTCAAGATTTATTTACTCAATATCATAAGATAGAGTAAATCTCAAAGTGTTCTTTAATGGGTTGTTTGGGTTAGTAGCAATTAGATAAGAGAAATCTAGTCCAAATACATTATAACGTAAACCAGCACCTAATGTGAAGTATTGACGATTACCTTTGCTTGGTGACTCATAAAAATAACCACCACGGATTGCAAATTGTTTATCATACCAATATTCAGCTCCAACTGCTATGTTAATTTCTTGTAATTCTTCTTTAAATGGAGCATCGTAAAAAGATTGTATCATACCTTGTAAAGGTGCAACATTATTATCTTTATATGGAGGAATGATGTTTCCAGCTGTGTCATAAACAGGAGGTGTCGGAACCAAAAGTTTATTGAAGTCAACGCTTAATGAGATGAAGTTATAATCATCTAAATCCATTGAAAAAGTTGTACCAATTTTTAGATTAGTTGGAATGAAATCTTTTTCAGTAGAACTGGTATAAGAAATCTTATTACCAATATTGTAAATTCCACCACCAAGTCCCCAAGTACCACGACGACCACGAGAAAAACGTAAAGGTTTAGTGTAGAATACGGTAACATCAGCAGCAACAGAAGTACCTGCTCTTGATTCTACTCCACCAACATCTTGACCTAAGGTGAGGTTTGAGTATATGAATTTACCTGTAACAGCTGCAGAGAAATTTTTACTTAATTGTCTAGCATAAGCTACATCAACAGCAAATTCATTTGGTTTGTAAGTTCCTTGGTTTAAACCTTCTTCATTTGTGAAGGTAATGCTACCTAAGGAGAAATATCTTAAAGATGCAGAAACAACTGATTTATCATTGATTCTACCATAGCCTGATACATATCCAAGTCCAATATCGTCTACTAATCCTTTTAACCAAGGTACATATGAAACATTGAATCCTACAGAATTTTCAACAAATGCCAATTTTGAAGCGTTCCAATAAATACTATTTCCATCGGGAGTAGTAGCTGCTCCAACATCACCCATACCACCTGAACGGGCATCTGGGCCAATCATTAAGAAAGGAACAGCTGTAGTAATGGTTCCCCATTCTCTATCAGTTCCGGTTTCTTGTGCAATAGTCGACTGATTCAATCCTAGAATCACTGTAGCTAACAGTAAGATGCTTAATACTTTTTTCATTATAGTGTTAAATTTTATACTCGTAATTTTATTAATTATGCTAAAAGCGTGCAAAGGTAACGAATTTATTAGATGTTTATTTTACTACTACTAATTTTTGTTTTTGATGTACTTTGTCACCATCACTATTTGTAACTTCAAGAATGTAGTTATATAGACCAGTTTTTAAGCTTGAAACGGTTTGATCTCCTGTGGTTATTGCTATTGGCTCAACACTGTTCCCAAGAACACTCACTTTTTCTTGATAAGTCCAGATACGTTTACCGCTTATATCGTATAAATAAATATTTACAGTTAATTCACTTTCATTTGTTTGATTATGTTTAAAAACAAACTCTGTGTAATCTGAGAATGGGTTTGGATAATTATGAACATCAGATATAGCGAGAGTTTGTGAAGCAACTACAATAAACGAAATAGATTTAGTGGTAGAATTGTCAAACATATCCCATGCTTTAACTGAAAGCTCATGCGTTCCGAAGTCTAAGTCATTTAGGTTATACTCTACTTTACCTGTCTGAAAAGAATTATCAACGGGTTGGTAATAATCATTCAAATAGTGATTGTCTTGGCTATCAATAATAGCTTTGATTTCTTTTCCAAACCCAAGTTCTATATTATTGATTCCATTTTCATCAAAAAGATCGATTATCATTAATGGGTTATTATTGGTTATATCCCCACTTCTAAATTGGTAGGAATCTAAATGTACGTTGATTTCTGGTCCTTGTAAATCATTTTCTATGGTTTGGTCAACACCACCTATTAAAAAGTCAATAAATCCTCCATTAGCATCGTAATATTGTTCATTGTCAAATTCATCAGTGGCATAATAACTAATTTTACCATTTCCGAAAGAGGAGGGTATATTTGTTGGGACAATGAATGTAAAATCAAATTTCCCGCTATTTGCACGAGCTTGTCCTTTGTATATTAAGTGGTCGATAACTTTAAATGAGGCTTTGTAACTTTCGGAATCGTTTGCTAATGTAGAATATGTTGAAGGTTTGCCATACACTTTTATATCAACAAGACCATTAAAGTCCGTATCGATTTGTTGATTAGTTTTTGTAATAACACCTTTGACATTGACCGATTGACGAGCCTTAAGGGTGTCTAAAGAATTTTCATTAATTAATTGATTGTTAATGTGAGTGGTTTTTACATTATATTCTGGATAAGCCATCTTTAATGCAGGATCCCCAAGTAATACGAAGTTGAGGTTTCTTTCTTTATTTCCGCTTTCGTTTTTAGCATATTTAATGATTTCTCCCATTGTATAGTGAGAACCATCTTCTTTTCGAGAAAAAGCTATTTCATGGAATTTTTCATTAAGTCGAAAATTATATGAAGCATATGCCAATCTAGTGGTTGTAAATAGTACGACGCTACCACCAAATCTATTTAAAACCATGTGTTCACCTGAAGATACATGACTAGGATCGTCGAAAGGTCCAAATTCACAACTTGCAACTATCCATACTCCTAATTTATTATAGTTTTTCCAGCTAAGGATATCTGGAATTTGAAGAATTCTTTCATCTGTTAAAGCTGTGTGTCCTCCATGGCCAGTATAATTGAAAAATAAAACTCCATCTTCAACGCCTCTGTTAATCGCATCTGTTACATCTGGATATCTGTGACCATTAGTAGTTGTTTGGCGCACATAACTATCTAGAAATATTTTATCCACATTGAATTCAGGATGTGTTATTAAAAAAGTATCAGCTAATTCATTACTATCATTGAAATGAAGGTTGCTATCTCTATCGTCAGCAATAAAACAAACTTTATTTCTCCATTCGCCCATCTGGTATTTAAGATTAGTAGCATAATGTATAGTTTTGTCGACCATTATTTTTGCATCGACAATATTATTCACAGGGAATCTTCCTATTGATATTTGAATTTCACCAAATGAGGAATCACCATCGAGCTCACCCATTATCCCATAATAATCATCGGTATTGTAGGTGTCAGTTTGCGAAGTACTACCTATTGATTGGTAGACTGGAACAATATTAGTATTTTCAGGTAAAATATTTCTGTAATCATATGATGCATCTCCAAACAACAATAAATATTTTGGTTTGTTGGATTCTATATTTTTATCATAGTGATACCTTAGGAAGTTTCTAATAGCAGTGGGATCCTGCTTTCCAGAAGAAAACTCATTATAGATCTCATCAGTTTTTACAATAATAACTCTTAATTGATCTTTCTCAATATGTAAGTTTGCTAATCTTTCAGCCTGTTCCACAAATTCATCAATAGTTACTATAACCATGTCAAATGGAGGGAGTGCCTTAAGGTCTTGATTGGAAATTTCGCCAATTAATTGTGGAATAAACAATCCTTCAGTTTCAAAAGCCGTATAGTATTTGTTTCCAATGAGTTCTTGTTTAAATATTAAACTATCATTGAGTAAAGTTGTACCTTGAATTTCCTTAGGTAAATAAGGTTCAGTTATATCCCAAACCTTTGTCTGAATATTTGCATTGGCTATTTTAAACTGATATACTTTGCTTACAGTTTGGAATCCGAAAAAACTAAAAGAAACCTGTTGATCATGCATGACCAGATTTCTAAAGGCAGATACCTCAATGTAATCGATCCAGGCATTGGCATTTATATGTGGATGTGAATAAGTAATGTTAAATGACACCTTATCTTCGTCTGTTTGATAAGCAAACTTCTTGCTAGCTTCACTTGCCATATTATAGCTACCCTGAGGAGCTGAAAGATTTAGCTCTACTGTTTCAGCACCCAATGGAGTAATGTATAGTTTTGCGCTTGAGGATGAGCGATTTGCAGCATATACTTTCGTTTTAATCGATTTTGTATTGTTTAAGTTTGGGAAACTAAGATCTATGTTTAAAGTTTCATTCACTTCGAAAGATTCACCAAACCATTTTCTTCCAGATTTCACAAAATTAATTAAATTGACTTCATGAGCTTGGTAATCAACAAAATCAGTTACAGTTTTAATTGGTTCTGTAATATTACTTGCTTCAGTTTGAACTCTTAATCCTGTATTGCTCCCAATTGTAACATAATAATAATTTAAGTCCGCATAGGGATGGTGACTGTATTCAAACATTTGTATGCTGTTATTATAATTCCATGAATCTGCAGCTTTGGCATAAAATACTATATAGTCATCTTCATCAAAACTTCCATCATCTCCATCATAAACTGCTATAGCATTTTCAATTAATGAGAAGCTGATTTCTATATCATTTGGTTCAGGTAATGCTCCCTCACGGTTTCCAAAAACCTGTATGTTTTCAGGATTAATAGAGGCCAAGTCAAAACCCATATTAATGAAATCTTGATAGGTAAGTTTGTAAAGCCCCTCTTTAGCGATACCAACTTTATACCATTGACCTTCTGCCAGTACCGATTGTGCTGATGAAGTGAAGCACCAGCTTGTAAATAAAACCAGTAAATATATTTTAAATGATGAAAAGGTATAAATTTGTTTCATTTTATATTATTTTATAACGACTAATCTATTTGATTTTGTGGCTTCATGTCCATTTTCTGAACGAACTAGAACTTTGTAAACATAAATTCCTTTTGATAACTGATTACCCATTTCATCAGTAACATCCCATTTTATTTCATTATTTCTATAGCTATCGGTAAAGAAGTTTTCTTCTAATCTCGTTACTAATTTCCCATCTATACCATAGATATCTATTTGTACGTCCATGTTCCCATTTGCTTGGTTATGCTCGAAAGAAAATGTGGTATGGTCATAAACTGGGTTAGGATAATTAAACAGCTGTTCTAGTGCCATACTTCCAGAGGAAGCAACTACAAAGGTTATGCTCGCTTTTGATGAGTTATTATGAATGTCCCATACTTTTAATTCAATAGTATGGTTTCCTTCAGGAATATTGAAAAAAGGAAATGAGATTGCTCCACTTTTATAACTGTTGGCATCTGCAAGGTAATAATCATTGAGTATTTTTACATTTGTTCCATCATTATTTAAAGTTGCAGTGATGTCATGCCCTATACCATTTCCTGTTGTGTTTATGCCATTTTCATCATTTACAAATGCTAATAAGATAGGATTTTCATTGGTAGTTCCTCCATCAATAAAGTTGATATTATTTATATATAAATCAATTTCTGGACCCTTATTATCTTCCGTATAATTATCATCATAACCACCAATAATTATCTCTTTATCAAAACCGCTGGCATCAACTTTATCATTTTTAGCATAAAGACTTATTTTTCCATTACCATATTTATAGGCAATATCTTTGGGTACAATAAAAGTAAACTCAAATTCTCCCTTAATTACATCTGCCTTTCCCTTATATAAAATATTCTTTTGTAACTCAAACTCAAAAACAGAACTGCCAGGGTCATTTGCTAATGAGCTCACAGATGTGGGTTTATCATATATTGTAGGAAATATGTCACCATTGAAATCTGATATGAGGCTATTATTCGCATCTACTATTTCGCCTTTAATAGTGATTTGCGATAATGCTTTGATAGTATCTGACTCTAAACCAGAAGAGTGGTTGGTGATAGAACTTACTTTTAGGTAATTCTCAGGAATCGCTATTTTTAATGCTGGGTCACCTAGTAAAACAAATTTACTTACATTTACACCACTTCCACTAGCAATTTTTGTTAATTTAAGAATTTCGCCCATTCTTAAATATTCTCCATTATGTTTTTGTAATGCAGTTTTGTAAAAATTAGTACTCACTATGAAATTAGAACCTGCAAAAGTAGCTCTAGATGTTGTGAAAAGTGAGATTCCTCCACCTTTATTATTTAAAAAGATCCTTTCACCAGCACTAACCCTTGAAGGATCGTCATATCTAGAAAATTCACAGGTTGCAGTTAAAAATACAGGGAGCTTATCTTTATTAGTCCATGATTCTATATCAGGCATATCAAGAAATCGCTCTTGTCCCCAGCCTACTTCACCACCATGACCAGTATAACTTATTATTAAAGCACCTTTATCCACTCTTTCGTTGATCGCTTCATTTACTTTAGAATATCTTTGACCTGCTGGAGTTGATTCTTGGATATAAGCATCAGCATATATTTTGTCAAGATTTGCAGTAGGGTATATGGTGTCCACTAATTTACTAAGTCTATCAGCATCTCGAATATGTAAATTCCCATCTTCGTCATCCGCTATGAAGCAAACAATATTCCGCCAGTCTGACATTACAATATCGCCATTACTATTGTAATGAATAACTTTGTCTACCATATCTTGGGCTTCAGCAACAGTAACCACAGGGAACCGACCAATTCCAAGATCGATTTCACCTTCACTGATATCACCACCTTCCCATTTGTCCATAAATCCAAAAAAGTCATCAGTTGCTATAGAATAAATGGGGTTGAAACTTTCATAAGATTCCCATGTAGGCACCATATTGGTATTGGTTTCTTCTCTAAGTAGAAAATCCATACTAGCATCACCAAAAAATAATAAGTATTTTAATTGATGGTTTGAAGATGAGTTTTCGTAGGCACTTCTAACAAAATCTCTTATTCCACTTATATCTTGTCTTCCACTACTGAATTCATGATATATTGGTTCAAGAGTGGTGACATAAACGTCTAATCCACTTTCCTCTCTATGGAAATTCGCTAATTCATTCGCTTGATCTAAAAACAGAGGATGAGTGATGATAATATAATCATGATTTATTTCAGCATGAAGGTTTTGATTCGGAACTTCTTTATTGAAGGTAGGTTGAAGTGCAGAACTACTTTGGTAAGCAATAAACTCTATGAGTTCATTAGTAGGTACAGTGTAACTTAAAGTAGTAGTGGTAGATGTGAAGTTGATGTTTTTTGGTAATATAGGATTTGTAATGTTCCAGATTTCCATATTACTAGCTTTCTCTGTCTGCATTTTAAACTCCGTAATCTGCCCCTCTTTAATACAATCCCTATTCCGGAATAACAATTGATTTCCGTTGTATATTAACTTCCTTTCCACATTAATTTCAATAAAGTCGAGCCAACCAATACTGCCTGAAATTGGCTGGTTGTAGTTTACATTTATAGGGATTTTAGATGGTGTGCTATTCGGAGTAAAACTCCATGTAATATCACCTCCAATGGCATAACTAGGGTAGCTGCCAGATGGGATTGCAGAAATTGATTCGTATTTAGTTTCGCCTAAAGTGCTTATAGTAAATCTACTCGAAGTAGTTGATCGAGCAGCAAATAAGGAGTTAATGAATATTTCTGAACCAGGAGCAATGTTGTCAAATTGAAAAGTATAGGTGTAATCTTTAACAAATTCATATTTATCACCAAACCATCTTCTTCCTGAATTGATTAAATTATAAGTTTCATCTTCAATAAAATCATAATCAGAAAAAGTAGACACAGAAATGTTTGGGTTTGAAGAATTATTTTGGTCACTAATTCTAATTCCATTTCCATCATTTAAAACTAAATAATAATAAGATTCTCGAGCATAAATATTTAACCTGTGATGAAATCTTTTACTTGAATCGTCATAAGTCCAATTATCTGGTCCTTCCCCATAAAACAATAAGTAGTCACCTGCATCAAAACTTCCATCACCGCCATCAACCATTTTTATAGCTACTTCAGGTATGTCAGGATGTTTATATACAGAATTAGATTCGTCTAGCATGGCTCCAAAACCATATACTTTTATATTGGAAGATAAAAAACCCGAAAAATCAACACCAGCATTTATGGCTTGCTCATAGGTGATTTTGTAAATTCCATTTTTATTTAATTTAAATTGAAACCATTTACCAGAATGCATAGCTGATTCTGATAAAAATGTCTTTTCTGTATTTTCTTTACTAGCTTTTTCAATGTATTCTGTATTATAATTTAGTTCAAATGATGAAAGCTTATTTACAACATTTGGAAGTGAATTGTTTGAAAGACAAGGGAAGGATATCCGAGCTAATTTTGTGTTTTTATCTTCGATAAGGAGGTGTTTAATTGGATAATCACTTTCTAATTCAACTTTTAAATTTTGAAATGTTGATTGTTCAATAGATTGAGAGTTTTCGATGATATTACTCATGAAAATATCACTGATTATTTCATTTGATTCCAATGGAATATCAATACTATAAAATGGAATAAGACCTGTTTTTCCCATATCTTTAGCTCCATTAAAAAACAAAGTTGGGTGAAAAGCTGAACTCTCTTTTGATGCTTGTTCCCATTCAATCACGATGTGTTTTGTTCCTGATTGAGCAAACAAAAACTGCGAGAATATAAGTGATAAAAAAATGATAAAGTTATTTCTCATTATCATAGAATTAATTTGTTGTTATTTTGTTTTAAGAACCATTATATAAAGTTCCTTATTTTTAAAAACGACTTTTAAAGTTTTTTATTATACATCTTCAAAAAAAAGAGATTTTATACATAGACAACTCATATTCATTTTTTGTTGTCAGTTAGTAATAAATTAACAAAAATAATTTTGCTTGAGTATCGTTTTGTTTTTGCTTAAATTTGTTTAGCAAAGATTTAGCAATTATTAACCAAACTTGGTTCGTTAAAAAAAAGACTTTAAATGTTTCAGACTGCAAATGAAACAAAAAAATGGCAACTTAGTATAATGATTAGTGAAGGTTTTTTAAACCTAATGATAGAAATATCTAAAAACCTTTATCAATCAAAAAATAATTTGTAATATTGTTTTCTTTAAAGACAGAACCTGTTCTAATTTGATAGACCATATGAACAACAGACTAACGAAAATCTTATTCACCTTGCTAATGGTAGCCCTAACGGGGGTTTCGCATGCGCAAGACCCTCATTTTTCGCAGTTTTATGCAAACCCATTATACCTTAATCCGGCCCTTGCTGGATCTGCATTGACACCTCGATTAACCATGAATTATAGAAATCAATGGCCTTCCTTAGATGCAAACTTTGTTACCTACGGAGCTTCATATGATCAATATATGCCATCCATCAATAGTGGTATTGGTATTTCTTTCATGACTGATAGGGCTGGACAAGGAGTTTTAGTAAGCGGGGGCGTAAGTGCATTGTACAGTTATAGATTGAAATTGAATCGGGAAATGTTCGTGAACTTTGGTGTAAAAGCTAGCTTTTTTCAGGGCCGTTTAGATTGGAATTCTCTTACCTTTGGAGATCAATACGATCCCATTAGAGGTTTGGTTTTTGAAACTGAAGAAACTCCACCGTCATCAACAAGTAAAAGTATAGTTGATTTTAGTGCGGGAGCTGTTTATACTTTTAAAGATATTTTCTTTGGTGGTGTAGCTGTAGATCATATTACTCAACCATCAAATGGTTTCTACGATGATAAACTAAGTAAACTCCACATGAAAGTAACTGTTCATGCTGGTGCTGTTATCGATTTACGTAACAAAAGATATAGAGGAGCTAGTTATGATCGTATCACTGTTTCTCCTAATATTATTTACCAACAACAGCAAAACTTCCAACAAATTAATTTTGGTGTATACTTAAATAAGAATCCTTTCGTTCTTGGTATGTGGTATCGTCACGATGTTACTAATGCCGATGCGATTATTGCCTTATTAGGATTCCAATATAAAAACTTGAAATTTGGTTATAGTTATGATATTACTATTTCTAAATTGCAAAATGCTACAGGTGGTGCCCATGAGATATCTCTCGGCTATACCTTTGATACTGGGTCTCAGTATCGTTCCAGAAGAACAAGGCTGGATGCGATACCTTCACCTAGCTTTTAATGATGAAATAACAAAAATGAATATAAATAATGTATAGTCTTAGAAAAACAATAGGCTTAGTTTCAGTGGCGATGATTATCATCGCCTTTAGTTCTTGTGGAGGATCTGAGGGTTCTCAAACTACAGGATGGAACTATAATGATGCCGAAAATGGTGGCTTTGAGGTGAGTGATTTTGTTGAACAAGAGCCTGGCCCAGGTTTGGTTTTAGTTGAGGGAGGTACTTTTGTAATGGGAACTACACAAGATCAGGTAGTTTTTAATACTAATAATTATCCTCGAAGATTAACTATCCGCTCCTTTTATATGGATCAAGTAGAAGTTTCAAATGTTGATTACTTAGAATATCTATATTGGTTGAAAAGGGTGTATGGTGTAAATTATCCTGAAGTTAGACGTAAAGCTCTTCCTGATACCTTGGTTTGGAGATCTCGTTTAGGTTATAATGAACCTTTGGTAGATAATTATCTTCGTCATCCAGCTTATAAGAATTATCCTGTTGTTGGTGTTAACTGGTTACAAGCAAATGATTATGCAAAATGGCGTACTGATAGAGTTAATGAGCTAAGGCTGATTAGTAACAAAGTCTTAGATATGGATATTGACCAGCAAGATGAAAATAACTTTAATACTGAAGCTTATTTATCTGGACAATATGAAGGTTTAGTGAACGAACCTCCAGAAAATCTTAATCCTAATAGTGATGGAACTCGTATTGTTAAGATGGAAGATGGTGTTTTATATCCAGATTATAGACTTCCTACAGAAGCTGAATGGGAATATGCCGCACTAGGTTTAATTGAAAATACTTTATACGAAAGAATTAGCCAAAGGAAAACATACCCTTGGAATGGTAATTATACACGTACTTCAGATAAGAAATATTATGGTGGATTCGTAGCCAACTTTAAAAGAGGTCGTGGTGACTATATGGGTGTTGCAGGTGCATTAAATGATGGCGCTGATATTCCAACAGAAGTAGGAACTTATTTCCCTAATGATTATGGCCTTTATAATATGGGTGGTAATGTGAGCGAGTGGGTTCTTGACGTATATCGTCCACAAAGTTTAGATGATATTGATGACCTTGCAGGTTATCGTGGTAATGTCTTCCAAACTAAAGTAACAGATCAAGATGGTTTTATTGCTCAAAAAGATAGCTTAGGTAGAATCAAATATAGAGATGTTACTATTGAAGAAGCTGAAGGCAGAAAGAATTATAGAAAAGCTGACAATATTAACCATTTAGATGGAGATTATACTTCTTCAGTTAGAAGTGATGAGAATTGGAAGAATATGCCGGATTCTTTACAGACTAAAACTGCTACTGGCCTAATGTACGATTATGGTAATTCTACTATGATTAATGATGATGTGCGTGTTTATAAAGGTGGTAGCTGGAAAGATCCAGCTTACTATTTGAGCCCTTCATCTCGTAGATTTTTAGAGCAAACAGAAGCCACTAATTTTATTGGATTTAGATGTGCCATGAACCGTGTAGGAAGTCCTATGTCAGGTGGCAGATAAAAAATATTTGTAATTCCAAAAGTCATTTTGAGAAAGTTTCGGCTGGATTCAAAATGACTTTTTTTATTTTAGAATAATGATAGATACCTTATATCAGAAATTTTTAGAATCCTCAGGGATCTCCACAGATACCCGAACATTAAAAGTAAACAATTTGTTTTTTTGTTTAAGTGGAGAAAACTTTAATGGAAATAAATTTGCTTCTCAAGCTTTGGGAAATGGAGCGGGTTTAGTCGTTGTAGATGATGAAAAGTATTTCTCTGAAAAAGAGAATATGATTTTAGTAGACGATAGTCTTGATTGTCTGCAAGCTTTAGCTGCACATCATAGAAATCATTTAAACATTCCAGTAATAGGTATTACTGGAACCAATGGTAAAACAACTACAAAAGAGTTAATAGCCGCGGTATTATCTACTCATTTTAATATTTCATTTACTCAAGGAAATCTAAACAATCATATTGGGGTTCCTTTAAGCTTGTTGCGAATTACTAATGAACACGAAATCGCCATTATCGAAATGGGTGCTAATCATTTAGGAGAGATAGCGAAACTTTGTCAATTGTCGAAACCTTCTTTGGGTATTGTTACAAATATTGGTCATGCCCATTTGGAAGGGTTTGGTTCCTTTGAGAACATCAAAAAAACAAAATTGGCGCTTTTTGAATCTGTGAAAAAAGCTAATGGTAACCTATTTGTTAATGCCGACGATGAAGTATTAATGAATGAATCATTAGATGTGAAAAGATATACATATGGGCGGTATATAGGCAGTCAAACTCAATTAAAGCTTTCTTCTGATAGCGTTTCTTTGGAGTTTACCTGGGATAGTGTAAACGTAAAAACAAAATTATTCGGACACTATAATCTATATAATGCCGCTGCTGCAATCTCAGTAGGGAAATACTTTAAAGTTCCTTCGGAAAAAATTGTTATTGCTCTGGAAGAATATACTCCTTCAAATAATAGGTCGCAAATAGAGGAGGGTAATAATAATGAATTGATCCTTGATGCATACAATGCTAATCCAGACAGTATGAGAGGTGCCTTGCAGTTTTTTGATAATGTTGATTTTTCTGAAAAAGTTGTTGTTCTTGGTGATATGCTAGAACTAGGAGAATTTGAAGTAGAAGAGCATGAAAAGATATTATTATTACTACTGAATTGCTCTTTTAGCAAATCAATTTTAGTTGGGAAAGCTTTCTTGAATTTTAAAACTAAATATCCTCAATTTGTATTTTTTGCAGATAGCAATGAAGCTTTAGAGTATTTAACAGAAAATAGAATTTACAAAAACAAGATTCTATTGAAAGGATCTAGAGGAATTAAACTAGAAACTCTGAAAGATATCTTATTATAATGGAAAAGTATTGCGCTATCGGTGTAATGTCAGGAACTTCTTTGGATGGTTTGGATATTGCATATGCTGAATTTTCGTATGATAATCATAAATGGAACTATGTGTTTGGTGAGTTTGAAGAGTTATCCTACTCCAAGGATTGGCAAAAAAGATTAGCCGAAGCAACAAAATTCACGGCTGAAGAATTTGTAAAATCTCATGTGGAATTTGGTCATCTAATGGGTGAAAAAATTAATTCGTTTATAAATAACAACAACTTGCCAGTAGATGTGATAGGAGTGCATGGTCATACTACTTTTCATCAACCTCAACTGGGTTTTACTAGCCAGATTGGAGATGGTTCTGCAGTGGCTAGTATTACAAATAAATTAGTGGCTTGCGATTTTAGAAGTATGGATGTAGCTAGAGGAGGACAAGGAGCGCCTTTAGTACCAATTGGAGATGCATTATTGTTTGCTGATTACACGGCACGATTAAACCTCGGAGGATTCTCTAATATATCGTTTGGAGGTTTAGATGATATTTCTGCTTTCGATATTTGTCCGGTAAATATTGTAATGAACGAGATTACAAGGAAACGAGGATTAGAGTATGACGAGAATGGGAAGATTGCAAGAGGTGGGCAGGTGAATGAAGAACTTCTTTATCAATTAAATCAGTTAGAGTTTTATCATCAGACTGGTCCAAAATCGTTGGGTAGAGAATGGGTGGACGAGTACTTCTGGCCTTGCTTGTCAACTCAAATATCTGATGAGGATTTACTAAGAACACTAGTAGAACATATTTCTGACCAGATTGGTAATACTTTGGCCTCCTCAAAAAGAAATCCAGGAAAAGTATTGGTTACCGGAGGAGGAGCTTATAACACCTTTTTAATAGAAAGAATAAAAGCAAAAACTACATTTGAAATTGTAATTCCTGAAACTATCCTTGTCGAGATGAAAGAGGCATTAATATTTGCCTTTTTAGGTGTTTTAAGAATGTTAGACCAGCCCAATATCCTCAATAATGTTACTGGGGCAAAAAGAGCAAGTATTAGCGGAGCGCTCTATAATGGAGCTTAACCAATCTTGTTTATTTTCTTTACCAATGGTTCGCCATCTTCTGTTTCTAAAACCAAGAAGTATAATCCATTTGGAAATTCACTAAAGTCAATTTTAGTATCCATGTAGAGGTCTTGAATAAACACTGCTTGGCCTTGTTGATTCATGATTCTAAGCTTATGCCCTTGCTCAAAATTATTGATTTGAACATTAAGAATAGCGGAAACTGGATTTGGATAAGCTGATAATATTTCAATGTCTACTATCTCTTCAATATCCGTAGTTTCATAAGCTCGGGTAAAATATAAGCTGGCCCCAAGAGAACCTTTGGCAACTTCTTTAAAATAATCCAAGTCCATATTCTCAATAATGTCGTTAGGTGTGTGAGCATAAGGTGTTTCGTTCTTCTCATAAAGTCCAGTAATCACATATCCTTCCTCCATAAATGGAATATAATCCGTGGAATAGGCATAGCTGATTTCCGTGTTTAAGCTGGAATATAATTGTATCAGGTTTGAAAGAGTATCAGTAATGGCAGCAGAAGCGGCATTATTAGTATTAGGAGCACTTTCGTCACGCTCACAAACAATTATATCATTGGTCATGCCATTTACTCCACCTACAGCATCAATATTAAAAACCAATTGAATATCGTGAGCCTCTGGAACTACAGTATTCTCTACATAATGTCTACTTCCAATTAAACCAACTTCTTCAGCACTAAAATGGATAAATCGTACAGAATACTCAGTGTCTATATCCTTAAGCATCCTCGCGATTTCCATCACAATTGCAGTTCCTGTTCCGTTATCATTAGCTCCTGGGCCATTTCTTGTATCGTAATGCCCATCAATAATCACGTATTTATTAGGATAATGAGTTCCAGTCTTGGTAACAATTAAATTATAACACTCATTTCCAGAATAGTTAAAAGTATCAATACTAATATCTTCATATCCCCATTCCTCATAGGTTGATTTTAACCAGTTAAATGAATTCACCAAGGCTTCAGTTCCTGGGTCTTTAGAACCAAAATCAGTATGTTGTTGTAGATTGGCTTCTAGCATATCCAAACCCATATTTTCTACTATGGTTTCGTAGTAGGAATTTGATTCTTGAGCTTGCATTTGAAGTGAAAATGAAACTAAAATGAAGAATACTACTGTAATGTTTTTTGAAAATGAGGAAACTATATTCATTATGAAAATGGTTTTGTGCTTGTTAAATAGTGGCGCAAATATATGATTTTATGAAGATCGAATTAAAAACAAAAACAGAAATCAAAAAGTAATCCTTAGTGTTCAAGCTATTCAGAAGTTTTAAGAAATAATTTGTTTATATGCTTTGTTTTCTTTTTAGGATTCATTCTATTATCAAAAATAGATAGAATAATAATAGATTTATCATCGAAATTATAAAAAGCAGATGTTTGCTTGCTAATGACTAGCATATGTATTCCTTAAATAGAATTTGTTTTAGGACAACTCTCTGGAAAATTTTGAATGATATTAAAAGATTTATCAAGCTTTTTGATAAAGTCATTTTTAATTCTTGGAGACCATTTGGTTTCAAGATATTTGAGAAGCGTATTTTATTGTGTTGATGCTTTTTTCGTAAGAAGTAGACTTCTCATGATTTATACTTTTCAATAAATTCATGGTATTCTATGATGTCACCATTTTCTGCATCCTTAATACCTTCTAGAATGTCTTCTTTTTGCTCTTGAGAAAGTGTTTCCCAAAAATCTGTTTTAGACTGGCTTTTAAAAATATTTTTAATGGACTCAAGAACATTAGGGTTATCTGTACCTTGAATCAATTTCATTATTTCTAATTTTTCTGCTTGAATGTCCATCTTGTAAAACTTTAATGCAAAGGTACGTAATATTTGTTGGCTAATCTTTAGTAGTAATTCTATGAAGAAACAAAACCCCGAAATTCAAAAGAATTCCGGGGTTTATTATGTATTCAGAAGATATTTCTATTCTTCTGTAGAGTAGTCCATTGCGGCCATTCTCTTGTAAGAGTTAATACGTCTCTTAGCCATTTCTTCAGAAGCTTCAAATAACATATCTGCTTCTTGAGGGAATGATTTCTTTAAAGATGTATAACGTACTTCGTTCATTAAGAATCCTTGGAATTTACTCCAGTCTGGCTCTTTAGAATCTAATACGAATGGATTCTTTCCTTGGTCTTCTAATCTTGGGTCGAAACGATACATGCTCCAGTAACCAGCTTCAACAGCTGCTTTCTCAACACTTTGAGTATCTGTTAAACCACCTTTTACTCCGTGAGCAATACAAGGAGAATAAGTAATGATTAGAGAAGGACCTGGATAAGCTTCTGCTTCTTTCAAGGCTTTGAAGAATTGGTTTTGGTTAGCACCCATTGAAACTTGAGCCACATAAACATAACCATAAGACATAGCCATCATACCTAAATCTTTCTTGCGAATCTTCTTACCTGAAGCAGCAAATTTAGCTACAGCAGCAGTTGGAGTTGCTTTAGATGATTGTCCACCAGTGTTAGAGTAAACTTCAGTATCCATAACCAATACGTTTACATCTTCTCCTGTTGCCAATACGTGGTCTAATCCACCGTATCCAATATCATAAGCCCAACCGTCACCACCAAAGATCCAGTTAGATTTTTTAGAGAAATACTGGCTAATAGCCATTAATTCTTTAGCTTGCTCATCATCAGCATTAGCTAGAACTTCTTTTAGTTGGTCAGAAGCAATCTTCGACTTCTCACCATCGTCTTTAGTTTCTAACCACTGTTCGAATGCAGCTTTTCTTACATCACTAACATCACCTTCTAGAGCTTCGTTGATTTTCTTTTCAACTCTGTCTCTTAGTTTGTTAGCGCCAATAGCCATACCATAACCAT
The DNA here is from genome assembly GCA_016744655.1 of Bacteroidales bacterium. Classification (GTDB taxonomy): domain Bacteria; phylum Bacteroidota; class Bacteroidia; order Bacteroidales; family UBA12170; genus UBA12170. The sequence goes on from JADGDY010000009.1 coordinate 51,105, forward strand.
ACTCAGCATTGTCTTCGAATAAAGAGTTAGCCCATGCTGGACCTTCACCTTTTTCGTTGGCACAATAAGGAGTAGATGGAGCAGAACCACCATAGATACTAGAACAACCAGTAGCATTGGCAATAGTCATGCGGTCACCGTATAATTGAGTGATAGTTTTAATATATGGAGTTTCACCACAACCAGCACAAGCTCCAGAGAACTCGAATAATGGTTGAGCAAACTGAGAATTCTTAACATTCTTAGTTTTATCGAAACGGTCTGTTTTGTAAGAAACATTATTAGCCATATACTCCCAGTTCTCAATCTGTACGCTTTGAGAATCGATAGGCTTCATAACTAAAGATTTTTCTTTAGAAGGACAAACAGCAACACAGTTGTTACAACCTGTACAGTCTAAAGTAGAAACTTGAATTCTGAATTGTAATCCAGCAATTTCTTTTCCTTTAGCAGCTAATAAATCAACGCCTTCTGCTACGTTTCCAGCTTCAGCTTCGTCTAATAAGAATGGACGGATAGCAGCGTGAGGACAAACATAAGAACATTGGTTACACTGGATACAGTTTTCTGCAATCCACTCAGGAACCTCAACAGCCACACCTCTTTTTTCGTAAGCAGAAGTACCAGCTGGGAAAGTACCATCTTCACGGTCTGTAAATACAGAAACAGGAAGGTCGTCTCCTTTAAGGTTGTTTACTGGCTCTACTAAATCTCTAATAAAAGCAGGAATGCTTTCGTCAACTTTAGCTTGTTCAGCAACAACGTCAAGTTTAGCCCATTCTGCTGGGATTTCAACTTTAGTTACATCGCCACCATTATCAACAGCAGCGTAGTTCATGTTAACGATTCTTTCTCCTTTGTTACCATAAGACTTAACAATCATTGCTTTCATTTGCTCAACTGCCAATTCGTAAGGAACAACCTCGGCAACTTTAAAGAAAGCAGACTGCATAATGGTATTGGTACGGTTTCCTAATCCAATTTCTTTAGCTTTTTCAGTAGCATTAATCATATACATACTGATGTTTTTCTCTGCTAAAGTCTTCTTCATATGAGCTGGAAGATGGTTTTTAGTTTCTTCAACATCCCAAGGGCTGTTCATTAAGAAAACACCATTATCCTTGATACCAGCCAACATATCATATTTATTTAAATATGCAGGAACGTGACAAGCAACAAAATCAGGAGTACTCACTAAGTATGTAGAACGGATAGGCTCATCACCAAAACGAAGGTGAGAAGCTGTAAATCCACCAGATTTTTTAGAGTCATAAGCAAAATAAGCCTGAGCATATTTGTCTGTGTTGTCTCCAATAATCTTAATAGAGTTTTTATTAGCACCAACAGTACCATCAGCACCTAATCCATAGAATAAACCTTCGAATGTTCCTTTTGGAGCCAAAGAGATAGCTTCACCAACAGGAATAGAAAGGAAAGTTACATCATCAGTAATACCAACTGTAAATCTGTTTTTAGGCTCTGGTAATTGTAAGTTATCATAAACAGCTACAATTTGAGCTGGTGTAGTATCTTTAGAACTTAACCCGTAACGACCACCAATTACTAAAGGAGCATTTTCTTCACCATAGAAGATATCTCTTACGTCTAAGTATAATGGCTCACCATTAGCACCTGGCTCTTTAGTTCTGTCTAATACAGAAATTCTTTTTACAGTTTTAGGAAGTACTCTTCTGAAATATTTTTCAGAGAAAGGACGATATAGGTGAACAGAAATTAAACCAACTTTTTCGCCTTTGGCTAATTTATGGTCAATTACTTCTTTAATAGTTTCTGTTACAGAACCCATTGCAATAATGATGTCTTCAGCATCTTCAGCACCATAATATGTGAAAGGATGGTATTCTCTTCCAGTTAATTTGGTGATTTCTTGCATATATTCTTCAACAACATCAGGAATAGCATCGTAGAATTTATTAGCAGCTTCGCGAGACTGGAAATAAATATCAGGATTTTGTGCTGTTCCACGAGTTACAGGATTTTCTGGATTTAAAGCTTTTGCTCTAAAGGCAGCTAATGCTTCTTGATCTACTAATGGAGCTAAATCATCGTTGTCTAACATTTCAATTTTCTGAATTTCGTGAGAAGTACGGAATCCATCGAAGAAATGAACGAAAGGTACGCGAGTTTTAAGAGATGCAAGGTGAGCGATACCTGCTAAATCCATAACTTCTTGTACACCACCAGTTGCTAAGAAAGCAAATCCAGTTTGGCGAGCTGACATTACATCAGAGTGGTCGCCGAAAATAGAAAGTGCCTGTGCAGCTAAACTACGAGCACTAACGTGAAAAACTCCTGGTAATAACTCACCAGCAATTTTATACATATTAGGAATCATCAGGAGTAAACCCTGAGAAGCTGTATACGTTGATGTAAGAGCACCAGCTTGTAAAGAACCATGAACGGCTCCAGAAGCACCACCTTCTGACTGCATCTCTGATACAGTTACAGTCTCTCCAAAAATGTTTTTTCTGCCACCGGCTGCCCACTCATCTACATATTCTGCCATGTTAGATGATGGTGTGATAGGATAAATAGCAGCAACTTCGCTAAACATATATGCGATATGTGCAGCTGCATAGTTACCATCACAAGTGATAAATTTTTTCTTATTTTCCATCTTATATAGTATTTGAAATATCAATTTTTCGTAATGACAGAGTGCTGTCAAAACGGATGCAAATTTAGTAAAATTACCTCTGTTATTTGCGTAGAACGCGTAAGAATTACAGATTTACAGCAATTTAGAAAGGATATAGATTAAAATCATATTTCAAACGATTGCATAGGTATAGAATGCTGATATGGCAATAGTTAAAACATCCTTAAATTCTATATAGAGCTCTATTATTTGTATATTTACCTTCGAATAACAAAAACTAAATAAATAAAGATATGAGTAATATGAAAACGAATTATATGGGCATTGAATTAAAGAATCCCATAGTTGTTGGAGCAAGTAATTTGGTGTCGGATTTAAAACATTTAAAAAAACTAGAGGAGGCAGGTGCTGGGGCCATCGTTTATAAATCATTATTTGAAGAACAGGTGCAGTTGGAAACCTTTTTTGAGGAGGAGGCTATGGCCGAATATAATGATCGTCATGCAGAGATGATTAATATTTATCCTGAAATGAAATCAGCAGGTCCATTGGAGTTTTTGCAAAAACTAAAGCTAGCAAAAGAAGCTTTGTCTATCCCATTAATAGCAAGTCTAAATTGTGTTTATAAGGAAACTTGGGTAGAATATGCTTTAGAAATTGAAAAAACAGGAGTAGATGGAATTGAATTGAATTTCTATGAAGCCCCTCGTGAATTTGGTGTTTCAGGTCAAGAAATCATGGAAGAACAGTTGAAAATTACCTCAGCGGTTAAAGAGGCATTAAGTATTCCGGTAGCGGTAAAGTTAAGCCCATATTATACGAATACTCTGCGTTTTGCTCATATGATGGAAGGTGCTGGAGCCGATGCTTTAGTATTGTTTAATAAACTATTTCAACCGGATATTGATATTGACAAAGAAGAACTGACATTCAATTTCAATAAAAGTGGAAAGGGAGATTATAGACAAGCACTACGATATATGGGAATGTTGCATGGAAAAGTGAATACTACATTAGTTGGTAATAGTGGAATCATTGAAGGAAAAGATGTAATCAAGATGATTTTAGCTGGAGCTGATGCTGTTCAGGTAGTTAGTACTTTGTATCAAAATGGACTTGATTATATCACAACGATGCTTAAAGATATAGAAGTTTGGATGAAAGATAAAGATTATCAATCAATTGAAGAATTTAAAGGTAATTTATCAAAAGATAAACTAAAAGACCCTTATGCTTATAGGCGCGCACAATATGTGGATATCTTAATGAAAAAGGTAGAACTCTATAAACCCAATACTATAGTTTAGTCACTGTGGTGTTATTTTGAATATGAAGGCAAAACTCGCTGGGGTTTTGCCTTTTTTAGTTTACAGTGTTTGGAATTTGTTTAAATAGTGTTAGTTGTTGTTGTATAAGAAAGAAAAAGTTGTAAATTTATAAAGCTGAACCAAATAGCATGTCTCGTTAGTAAAAAGATTTCGTATTGACCCACTTAATCGAAAGAACACATAGATTGTTGCATATGAACACAACCAAAATTCTAATTGTAGATGATCATGATATTACACTTCATGGTCTAGCAAAGTATATAGAAAAAATTGAAAATACCATTATCATCGGAAAGGTAAAATCTGGTAAGGAGGCTTTAGAACAAATTGAGCAGCACCAACCAGATCTAGTATTTACTGATGTTGATATGCCGGTAATGGATGGTGTGGAACTCCTCAAGATAATCAGAAAAGACTTTGTGAATATTAAAGTGATTGCTTGTACCATGCATATTCAATTATGGGTAATTCAGAAGTTGCTACATAATGGTATTAATGGTATTATCTCCAAGCAAAGTTTAAAGATTGATATTACAAGGGCAGTAGATGGAGCTTTATCAGGAAAAGCTTTTTATTCGGCTGATATCTATGAAGCCGTATTGGAAATCATGAAAAAGCCAGTAGGTTATTTCTCAAAATTTGATGAGTTAGACCTCACCAAAAGAGAAAAGCAGGTTTTGCAGTTGGTATCCGATGAACTAACCACCTCAGAAATTGCCGACAAGCTTTGTTTAAGCCCAAATACCATAGAAACCCATCGTAAAAATCTCTTCCTAAAATTCGGGGTAAAAAATGTGGCAGGTTTGATTAAAAAAGCCATGGAACGGCAGCTGATTGAATAAGTTAACAGATTGCTGTCAATAGATAAAAGCAAATAGCCAATATTTTACCTCAAGATTCACCTAAACTATTTTACTGATACTCTCACAAAACTCATGGTTTTCCATGAAAGGAAAAATCATGGAAACCGGGGAGGGAAAAGCACATACATTAGAATATTTTTGACGAACAATGTAGAAGACTGAGTAAATCAGCATTGAATAATAATTTAACGCATCAAATAATGAAATTCAAAACCAACCAAACCTCTATTGCTAGGGCTCTAGCTGTTATCCTTTTATCCGTTTTTTTTATTGGAGCTTTTGCTCAGAATCCAGACACTGATATGATTCTTCATATCAATACCAATCATTCTAATGGAACAACTATGGAGTTGCCTTTGCACGGGGATGTGGATGTTACTGTATATTGGGGTGATGGGAATAGTGAAGTTGTTAATTCAGCAGGGAATTTATCACACACTTATGCCATAGACGGTGAATATACCATTTGGATTAATGGCAGTTTGACCCAGTTTGGTAATGGTTTGGCAGCTTATAATGGCGTGCATTTAATTGAAAGTGTAAGCAGTTTTGGGGATTTGGGATTAACTTCACTATCCGGGGCTTTTTATATGGGAGGCTATGTAGCTACATCTAAAATTGTTAGTGTACCAACAATTTTACCCTCAGAAATTATGGATTTATCTATGACATTTTCATATGCAACTTTGTTTAATCAGAACCTTAGTTCATGGGATGTCAGTGGCGTGACAAATATGGCATTTATGTTTGAAGGTGCAAGTTCTTTTAATCAGGACATTAGCCTATGGAATGTTGGTTCTGTTAGTAATATGTTTGCTATGTTTAATGATGCGTTGTCTTTTAATCAGAATATCTCAAGTTGGTGTGTAGAACAAATTGTAGAAGAACCGACTAGTTTTTCAAACAATAGCCCATTACTCCCAGAGTATCATCCCAATTGGGGTGCGGAATGTTCAATGGGCGATCCTATGGTTATCCACATTAATACCAATCACTCAGACGGAACAACAATGGAGCTTCCTCTTTTTGGAAATGTAGATGTAACTGTTGATTGGGGAGATGGAACAATTGAGGATTTCAATAGCGAAGGATTGAAAAATCATACTTATGCAGAAGAAAACCAGTTTACTATTTCTATTTTAGGTACTTTAGAACAGTTTGGCAATGGAGGTAGTTCTTATCTTGGTTCTGAAAAAATTGACAGCGTGAGTAGTTTTGGAGAACTTGGTCTAATTTCTTTAGCTGGAGCCTTTAATATGGGAATTAATGGCGCTTCAAATCTAATTAGTGTTCCAAACTATATTCCAATAGGAGTAACAGATTTATCATTCTTGTTCTATTTTGCTTCAACTTTTAATCAAGATATTGATTCATGGAATGTTGAATTCGTCACTAATATGAATTCAATGTTTGGATATGCTGGTTTTAATAAACCTTTAAGCTCTTGGGATGTAAGTAATGTTACAGATATGAGTTGGATGTTTTCTGCCACAAATTTTAATCAATCATTAAATTCTTGGGACGTATGTAATGTATCTAATATGCATGGTATGTTCAAAAGTGCACGTATGTTTAATCAATCATTAAGTTCATGGGATGTTAGCAGTGTAATTAGCATGAGCCAAATGTTTTCTTGGGCTACACACTTTAATCAACCATTAAATACATGGGATGTATCTTCGGTTAAGAATATGTCAAGAATGTTTAATATAGCAAAAGATTTTAATCAGCCATTAGATGCTTGGGATGTAAGTTCAGTTACAAATATGTCAGAAATGTTTTGTGCTGCTCTATATAATAGGATTTCTTTTAATCAAGATATAAGTTCATGGGATGTATCTTCAGTTACAAACATGTGGCTAATGTTTCATGAAGTAACTCTCTCAACAGAAAATTACAACGAAATTCTAACAAGCTGGTCTGCTCAAAATGTTCAGGAAAATGTTGTTTTCTCTGGTGGAAATAGTCAATACTCATGCGGTCTTCCAGCAGAAGCCCGCCAATCATTAATTGATGATCATGGTTGGAATATTACAGATGGTGGTGCAGAAGAAGAATGTTCAGAACCTATGCTTATCCATATCAATACCAATCATTCAGATGGAACTACAATGGAACTTCCTTTATATGGTACCGTGGATGTTACCGTAAATTGGGGTGATGGTATAAGCGAGAACATTATAACAGAAGGAAACGCTTCACATACTTATGCTTCAGAAGGACAATATACAATAGGTATTAGTGGGAGTTTAAGTCAATTTGGAAATGGTAGTTCTGGTTATAATGGTGCACAATTGATTGATAGTGTATCAAGTTGGGGAAGCCTGAGTTTGACATCGTTGAGTGGAGCGTTTTTTGGAGGACTCACTTATAATGGCTCAGAAAACCTTGTTCTTGTACCATCCTCTATTCCACAGGAAGTTACAAGCTTTTCTTATCTGTTTCGGGGTGCTACTTCATTTAACTTCAACATTAGTGGGTGGAATGTGAGTTCAGTAACAGATATGTCTAGAATGTTTCAAGATGCAAATTCCTTTAATCAGGATATAAGTTCATGGGATGTTAGTTCTGTTTCAAACATGAGTTGGATGTTTGCATCAGCATCTGATTTCAATCAAAATATCGATTCATGGGATGTGAGCTCTGTTTCTAATCTGCAAGGAATGTTTTCTTATAATAATTCATTTAATCAAACTCTGAATTCATGGGATGTTAGTAATGTTACAAATATGGATTATCTATTCATTGAAGCAGAATCATTTAATGGTAATATTAGCTCATGGGATGTGAGTTCCGTTACAAGTATGAATAATATTCTTGCAGGAGCTTCAGTATTTAATCAAGACATAAGCTCTTGGGATATAAGTTCTTTGACAATAATGATGGAGTTATTTCATAATGCAAGTTCCTTTAATCAAGACATAAGTATTTGGGATGTCAGTAATGTGACATATATGCCAATGCTTTTTCATGGAGCAAGCTCATTTAATCAAGATATTTCAAACTGGTGTGTAGAATTGATTAATGAAGAACCACTAAATTTTGCTGAAAATTGCCCATTACTTCCAGAATACCACCCGAATTGGGGAGCAAATTGCCCATCAACTTTGGAAGAACAAAAAAACGCCCTAATAACCCTCTACAACGCCACCGATGGGGATAATTGGACCAATAATGAAAATTGGTTATCAGATGCACCTTTGGAGGATTGGTATGGAGTGACTACTGATGGGAATGGGAATGTTTCGCAACTAAATCTTGGTGAAAGCAACTTGAATGGTTTTATCCCAAATGAAATAGGAGATTTAAATAGCCTTCAATATTTAATCTTTGCCAACAACCAACTTTCTGGGGAAATTCCTATTGAAATTGGAGAATTAAATATTCTTGCGGATTTATCCCTCGATTATAATCAGTTAAGTGGCGGTATCCCAACTGAATTAGGGGATTTAAATGACATTACTGAATTATCTGTTGGTTATAATCAATTAACTGGTGGGATTCCAACTGAATTAGGAAATTTAAATAATCTTGTTGAATTAAGTCTTGGAAATAATCAGTTAACTGGAGCGATACCAACTGAAATAGAGGGTTTAAGTAATCTCCTTTATCTAACTCTTAGTCACAATCAATTAACCGGAACGATTCCTGCAGAAATAGGAAATTTAACAAATCTTACAGAATTATTATGTGGTTATAATCAATTATCTGGAGAGATTCCAGTTGAAATAGGGAATTTAAATTCTATTCATGTTTTAGCGATTGATAATAATCAATTAACTGGCGCTATTCCATCTGAAATTGGAAATTTAAATAATCTTCAAGAATTATATATTGGATATAATCAAATAGAATATATGCCTTCAGAGTTGAGTTCTTTGAGTATTGTTTCTGGACATGCTAATAATAACAACTTTACTTTCGAAGATCTTAGCAACTTCCCATCAAACTTATCCTTCAACCCCCAAAATACCATCCACGCCTACGATACAGCCTATCTAACTGCAGGACAAGAAGGAACCATACAACTGAGCTTCGACAATGAAGTGCAAAACTCAACCTACAATTGGTATAAAGAAAGTAATCTAATTGGAACAACCTCCGAAAATAGCCTAGCTATTACCGAAGACAATGCCGGAACTTTCTATTATAATTTGGAAATCACCAATACGGATTTCCCTGGTTTTACTTTGGAAGTGGATTCTGTGGTTGTCATAGTGGGGGAGAATTCGCTGGAAACCCAACGAAACGCCCTAATAGCTCTATACAACGCCACCGATGGCGATAACTGGACCAATAACACCAATTGGTTAAGTAATGAGCCTTTGGGTGATTGGTATGGTGTAACTACTGATGTGGTTGGGAATGTGACACAGATATCATTAGCAAGTAATCATTTAGTGGGTTTTTTACCTCCGGAAATGGAAGACTTAGAGTATTTAACCTATTTATGGCTACCCGTTAATAGTATTTCAGGAAATCTTCCTGTAGAAATGGGAAATCTGGTTAATCTTCAAACACTAGGTCTGACGAATAACCAGTTAAGCAGTAATATACCTGTAGAGATAGGAAATCTAACGCAGCTCATTACATTAGGTTTGGATTTTAATCAGTTTGATGGAAACATTCCCTCAGAAATAGTGAATTTAAGTAATTTAGAGAATCTCTATTTAAACAATAATAGTTTAGAAGGGCCGCTACCAAATGAAATTGGAAACCTAACAAATTTACAGAAACTAAGACTTAGTGATAACCAAACATTATCAGGCACACTTCCTGAGAGCCTATGGGATTTGACAAATCTAACCACTTTAAAATTAGATGATAATGCTTTTAGTGGAACTATAAGTAATGAAATAGCTGATTTATCTAACCTAACTGTTTTATGGCTGAATGGAAACAGCTTTTTTGGCGAAATCCCATCGGAACTTGGAAGTTTATCTGGTTTAACAGATTTAAGTCTGAAATTCAATCAGCTTACAGGTAACATCCCTATTAGTCTGGAATTACTTCAAAATCTATCTACAGCTAATTTGAGTTATAATCAGCTTTCTCTTGTTTCTGATTCTCTTTTTAAAAACCTAAATAGTCTAATATGGTTTAATGTGAGGTTGAATAATTTCACTTTTTCGGATTTATCAAAATTACCACTAAGTGTTTTAGACTATAACCCTCAAAGACTAATCCACGCATTTGACACAGCATACCTAACAGCAGGCCAAGAAGGAACAATCCAACTAAGTTTCGACAACGAAGTAGAAAACTCAACCTACAATTGGTATAAAGAAAGTAACCTAATTGGAACTACCACCGAAAATAGCCTAGCTGTTACCGAAG
>JADGDY010000136.1 GCA_016744655.1 Bacteroidales bacterium
ATTATATAACGAGGCTTTTATCAATCATCTTGTTATTTAATTGGTATAATTGGTTGACCGTTTTTCTTTTTTTATTAGAACTGAAAACTTGAGTTTGACCAGTAATTATCTCTAAAAGTTTTGAGAGCTAAAAACTTTGACTATTTTTGTTTTATATGAGCAAAGCCAACAATGTATTAAATCCTGAGAAGTGGGTTCAAAATCATTCTGACTACCTTTATAACTACGCAGTATATAAAGTTAGTGATGAGGTGGTTGCCCAAGATTTGGTGCAAGATACATTTATTGCTGGTCTTAAAGGAAAGGATTCTTTTAAGGGAATTAGTACTGAGCGCACTTGGCTTGTATCTATATTAAAGCGAAAAGTAATCGATCATTATCGTAAATCTTCGGTAAGAAAAAATACTACAAATACAGATTTTAGCCTTCCTTTTAACAGTGATGGAGTTTATAAAAATCATTGGAGTGACGATGGTGAACCAGGGAAGTGGAATATTGATAAATCCAATGATTTGGAGAAAGACGAATTTCAAAAAGCTTTAGCATTATGTTTGAGTCTTTTACCTCCGCAATGGCGTGAGGTTTTTCACATGAAAATGATGGAGGAATGTAGTGGAGAAGAAATTTGTAAGGACTTAAATATTACCTCGTCTAATTTGTGGGTGATCATTCATCGTGCAAAGTTGAAGATGAGAGCTTGTATTGAGAAAAATTGGTTAGAAGTATGATAAAGAAGATGATGATAAGGGGGATGGATGCAGTCATGTTAAGTTGCGAAGAGGCAACTTACTTGATTACCAAGTCGGAGATGACTAAAGTGGGCTGCATTAAACGAATGCAATTAAAAATGCATTTGGCAGGTTGTGAATTATGTCGTCGTTTCAAAATACAAAGTGAGCTGATCGATAAAAAATTGGCCAATCTTGAAAACATCAAACTTAACAGTACCGCCACCAACAAAGAATTACCAAAAGAGAAAAAAAAAGAACTTCAAAAACTTTGTGAACAAGCTTAGTCCTCCTTTTGTTTATTATATTTTCCATATTTAATTAATTTTTTATTCAAGAATTCTTATCGGCCATAAAAACTAGAATTGTGCTTTGGTATGTCCAATTCTTCAAAAAGAACTTCTTTTAATAGCAAAAAAACATCTCGTTTCGATAAAATTAATAGAGATTTCTTCATCATAAATATTCCGTAACAGAGGATAATTAGAAAGAAAATAATTTTAACAAAAAATAAAAACTTTAAAACCTAAGCCCTTAACCAGATTTCAAGGGATTGCTACCTTTGCACAAATTTAATTTATGCATTACGCAGATAAACACAGCTTAGGAGAGATAGAATTATTCGAAACTAAAATCACGAGAATTGATAATTTAGGAGAGAATGCTTTTGTATATTATTTTAAGCGATTTTTTAATTTTCATTCAGGTCAAGTGGTGGCTATTTCCTTACAAAAGGATGAACCGCCAAGGCTTTATAGCATTGCTAGTGAACCGGAAAATGACGAAGTCGCCATTTTGTTTAAGGTAAAACCTGATGGTTTCTTAACTCCTCGTTTGGCTGAAGTTGAAGTTGGTGGAGAAATATTGGTAAGTAGACCATTTGGTGCATTTTATGGAACAGAGAATAGTGATTATTGGATTGCTGCTGGAACAGGTATTGCACCTTTTATTTCCATGCAAAAAAATGGATTAGCTGCTCATAAAACTCTAATTCATGGAGGAAGAGCCGAAAACTCATTCTATTATGCCTCATTGTTTGCTAATGACAAATCTTTAAAATACATCCCTTGTAGTTCTACTACGGAAAAAGAGGGGTTTTATAATGGAAGACTCACAGAATATCTTAAAACTGAACATCTAGATATGGATCAATCTTTTTTTGTTTGTGGAAGCTCAGAAATGGTTGTACAAGTAAGAGATATTTTGATTGACAGAGGAGTAGATTACGATAAAATTATAGCAGAAATATACTTTTAATGGCTAAAGAAAATATATTCGGTAAAACGAAAAAGGAATTACAAGAAGTAGTTGTTGGTTTAGGCTTACCAAAATTCAATGGTACCCAACTGGCAGAGTGGATGTATAAAAATAATGCACAAAGTTTTGAGGGTATGCATAATATTTCCAAAAAAGCAAAAGCATTATTAAATGAAAAATATCAACTCGAAAGAATAGAACATAGTACTGTTCAAGAATCAGTTGACGGGACTAAAAAATATCTATTTCATGTGAGAGGAACTCACTTTATTGAAGCGGCTTTTATCCCAGATAAAGACAGGGCTACTTTATGTGTTTCATCTCAAGTGGGCTGTAAGATGGGTTGTTTGTTTTGCATGACCGGGAAACAAGGTTTTCAAGCCAATTTATCTGTAGGTGAAATCTTAAACCAGATATATAGTTTGCCAGAATTCGATCAACTTACCAATGTGGTTTATATGGGAATGGGTGAGCCTTTTGATAATTTGGATAATGTACTGAGAAGTATCGAAATTCTTACCGCTGATTATGGAAAAGCTTGGAGTCCAAGAAGAATTACAGTCTCAACCATTGGTCTTATTCCTGCCATGAAAACCTTTCTTGAGAAATCAGAAGCACACCTTGCCATTAGTTTGCATTCTCCTTTTGAGGAGGAGCGTAAAAAAATTATGCCCATTGAAAATGTATACAATCTGCCTAAATTATTAGAAGAGATTAGTAATTTTGAGTTTGGTGGGCAACGACGAGTAAGCTTTGAGTACATTATGTTTAAAGATTTCAATGATGGAAAAGCTCAAGTTGATCAATTGGCAAGAATTTTAAATGGAATTAAGTGTCGAATAAACCTCATTAGATTTCATCCCATCCCAGGGACTCCTCTATTAGGTTCAGATGATGATACTATCTTAAGGTTTCAGTCAGAACTAAAGAAAAAAGGAATAATGACTACAATACGAGCTTCTCGTGGGCAGGATATCTTTGCAGCATGTGGTCTACTCTCTACCAAAGAGCTTGTGAAACGCAAAGAAGAAGAGGATTTTTAATCTGCCAGATAACTTCTTTTTATGGTGTATTTTCTTTTTATCTTTTTTAAAATTATATAATTGAGCTTGATCATGTTCATTTTTAGGCTTCTATGAAAATGTGTGCTTATGCCTATTGTAAAGCTATTTTTCTTAACTTTATAATACACATTAAACGAAAAAAATAATGAAAAAGAACATTTTACTATTTAGCATATTCCTTTTAGGAATAGCTTTTTTATCTAGCTCTTGTAAAAAAGATGACGACCCAGAAACAAAAACGTGTAATCTGATAAAAAATGATACTTTAGACTCGGATATGGATCTTGTATTTAAAGTAGAGAAAACAGGGGATGCCAATTGTACTCAAATTTCTTATACAATAGCAGGTGCAGTTCAAACTTTAACAAATCCTACTCTTCCTTGGACCATAAGTACTACAGGAGAGGCAGGAGAGGCTATAGAGCTTACAGCAGATGCCACAACTACAAATGGGAGTATTTCAATAAATATTTCAGGAAGTTCAGGAAATTCTTCACTTTCCTTAAGTGAATCTTGCTCTCAATATAACGATTAATAAAATATATTAGAAGCCGAAACTTGGATTTGGTTTTGGCTCTTTTTTTTTTATTTGGTCAATTCATCTAGCAAATCTCTTACTTTTTGACTGTCCCATTTTTTGTTTCCCGTTTCTTTTACTACAATTACACCATCATTATTAATTATAAAGGTTGTGGGCAGGCTAGTACTGGCGAGTAGATTAGGTTCTTGGTTTAAGGGGCGATAGGATTCTAAATTCCAGTTTTTTTCTTTTATAAAACTTCTAGTTTTACTTTGGTTTTCTTGGCTGATAAAAAGAAAATGTACCTTATCACCATAGTCATTTTGCAACCTCTCAAATGATGGCATTTCTGCAATACAGGGTGGACACCAAGTGGCCCAAAAATTGATAAGGATTGGTTTGTCAGATATATCTTTTAATTGGACTTTTTGCTTTTGATCATTTAATAAAGTCCATTGATAATCTTTTGGAGTTAATTTCCCATAGTGATTATCAGCAGAAACAGATGGAGCAAAATTGGTTATTTCTTTAATGAAAACCATAATTGGAGTTCGTGTAGCAGGGATAAGCAGACCAGTGAATAAAAGAATAAAGAATATATCGGAAATCCATGACCATACAGATTTCTTCTTTTGTTTGGCCCAGTATTTTTGTAAAAAGTTCATGTTTCGGTTTTTGGCAAAAGTAATATTTTTCCCATCATTTTTTGTTTGATTAAAAAAACACATTTTTTTTCGGTCTATTACAATATAATGAACATTGGTTCGTTATTTCAGGGCTTAAATGTCTATTTCTGTTCAATTAAAAAATGTGTTTGTATGCATCTGGCAGGTAATCAGTAGGATGTGGATTGTTTTTGTAAGGGCAACCATTTTTTTATCAACATGTCTTGTGCATAACTAAGAAATATTAAAACGATTTAGTATTTCAATTAGGTTCTTTTTTAATAAATTTGACACACACAAATTGAATACACGTTACACCAAAACACAATTAGTATGAGTAAATTATTTGGCAAGCTTTTCAAGGGGAAAGACTATTCTGAGCGCGGTAAAAAAATAATGAATATCCATAAAGGTAAATATACAACTTATCAAAAGTATTTAGAGGTTAATCCTGCTATTGCTGAGAAGTATTTACAATTTATAGGAAAACACCCAGAAGCCGTTTATATCCGTTGGGACAAAGCAAAAAGCAAATTTACCATGTAGTATTATATTCTAAGATTTTAGAATTTTTACTTTTTCGATTTGACGATTTGAGTCTCTAAAAAGGATTTGAATTAAAATAAGACATTATCAAGAGCAAAACTCACAAAAACCTTTTATGGCGGATGTAGTTTTGCTTTTTTCTTCTATCCATCCCATGTGCCCTGAGTTTCCAAGAATCGTTATTTGCGCCAAAGGAGCTGTTGAAGCTTGAGCTAAAGCATGATCAATAGCAATTCGACTGTCTTTTTTTCCAAGAATGAATAGTACTGGAACTTCTGAAAAAGCAATCACATCTAGTCTCATACTGCGTTCTTTCATTCCTGCAAGAGCAGCTATTATTCCTTGAGGATTCATGGCATTAGCCATTTTAATTTGATGCTCGATTTCTTTTTTATAGATGATTTGATTTTCCTCAGCAAAAAGGGAAGGGATAAACTGATTGATAAAACTCATCTTTTCTTGTTTAACAATCTCTATAGTTCTTTCTCTATTCTTTTTAGCTTCGTCAGAATCTGCCATAGTATGACTATGAAATAATCCAATACCATTCAAGCGATGTGGATACTTTTCAGCAAAAGCCAATGTGGTGTATCCTCCCATGCTATGACCTATCATAATACACTTTTCTATCTTCTCTTTAATCAAAACTTGCTCTACTATTTCAGCCATAAAATCCATACCATGACAATCGCTCCAAATTCCACTTTCACCATGACCAGGTAAATCAATACATATGACTTTGTAATGCTGTGAGAGCTTCTCAGAATGATACTTCCACATACCTAAGTCTTCCATAAATCCGTGGAGTAAAACTAAGCTTTCTCCTTGTCCTTCAATTTGGTAATAGATGCTTTTATCTTGAAATATAATTTGCTTTTTCATGGCTTAAAATTTTAGTAAAAATAAGGATTTCTGTTGTTTCTAAGGTAAATAATTTAAGGAATTTGTATTCAATAGAAAACAAAAAAACACAAACCGAAGCTTGTGTTTTTTTAATTAAACTATTCGTAGAAAGTTTGTTTAGATTTCATTCAATAGATTTACCATCTCAATGGCACCCATAGCAGCTTCAAAACCTTTATTTCCAGCTTTTGTTCCAGCTCTTTCAATCGCTTGTTCAATGCTATCAGTAGTTAAAACTCCAAAGATTACAGGAAGTCCTTCCGCCATAGAAACAGAAGCTACACCTTTAGAAACTTCAGCTGAAACAAAATCGAAATGTGGGGTAGAACCACGAATCACAGCACCCAAACATATGATAGCATCAAAACGACCAGTTTGTGCCATCTTTTGAGCTACCAATGGAATTTCAAAAGCTCCTGGAGCCCATGCAATCTCAATATTATCTTCATTGGCATCGTGTCTTTTAAGTGCATCTACGGCACCTTCTAACAATTTCCCACCAATAAACTCATTAAAACGACCAACAATAATTCCAAATCGGCTGTTTCCTGCTGTTAATTTTCCTTCTATAGTTTTCATATTTATATGTTTTTTATTTTACTTTTTAATTTTGCTAATAGCATTTGGTAATTGGCTCTTGGCTTTTCACCACTAACAACTAGCTGTTTACTTTTCACTATTAGCTATTCACTGTTAACTATTAGTTGTTCACTTTTAACTATTCACTTTAACCTCTAAATTCCTAAGAATATGCCCCATCTTACTAGCCTTAGTGGCCATATAAAAAGCATTTCTTTCGTTATGATTTGTTTCTATATGAACTCGTTCTTCTACTTTTATCCCGTGATTCTCAAGAGAATGTACTTTGTCTGGATTATTAGTGAGGAGTCTGATGTTTTTAACACCCAGTTCCAATAGCATATCAGCTGCAGCTTTATAATCTCTTAAATCAGGAGCAAACCCTAAAGCCTCGTTGGCTTCAACGGTATCCATTCCGGCTTCTTGAAGTTTATAGGCTTTCAACTTATTGTTTAGCCCAATTCCTCGTCCTTCCTGACGGAGATAGATAAGAATTCCATTTTTATCCTCAGCAATACGTTTCATGGCTTCGTCTCTTTGCTCACCACAATCGCAGCGTAAACTTCCAAAAACATCACCAGTTAAACATTCGGAGTGAACTCTCACAAGAACAGGCTCCTCAGGATTTAAATTAACAGAGCTAATAGCCACATGTTCTTCACCATTTACTTTGCTCTGAAAACCATGCGCCATAAAATCACCCCATTTATTGGGTAATTCTACGCTGGTGATTTTCTCTACAGAGCTTTCCTGTGCTCTTCTGTATTCAATAAGAGCTGCAATGGTAATCAGTTTTAATTCATGCTTCTTTTTATATTCCTCCAAATCAGGAATACGAGCCATGCTTCCATCTTCATTCATGATTTCGCAAATCACTCCGGCAGGATAAAGTCCAGCCAAACGAGCCAAATCTACAGCAGCTTCGGTGTGCCCATCTCTCTGAAGTACACCACCGGCTTTTGCTTCCAATGGGAAAATATGACCAGGTCTATTAAAATCCTCAGCAAATGCTTCAGAATTAATTAATTGCTGAATAGTGTAAGCTCTTTCGTGTGCACTTATTCCGGTGGTTGTTTCCATCGCATCAACGCTAACGGTAAAAGCAGTTTGATGAGAATCTGTATTGTTTTCCACCATTTTTCCTAATTTCAAGGCTTGTAATCTTTCGGCTGTCATTGGTGTACAAATAAGTCCACCAGCTTCTTTAGCCATAAAATTAATGGCTTCGGGAGTCACTTTTTCAGCTGCCATGATTAAATCACCTTCGTTCTCTCTCTGCTCGTCATCTACTACAATGACCATTTTGCCCATTTTAATATCGGCAATAGCTTCCTCTATGGTGTTGAATGTCTTGTTCATGATAAAAATCCATTTTTAGCCAAGAAATCCATATCTACTGATTTCTTAGGCTGATTATCTGTTTGTGAAGTGCTAGGAGTGATAAACTTCTGCACGTATTTTCCTATCATATCTGTTTCCAGATTGACAGTATCATTTATATTTTTACCCAATAGGGTAGTTTCTTTTGCGGTGTGCGGAATAATAGAAACTTCGAAAGAATCTTGCTCCACTTTTATGATTGTAAGGGAAATACCATCTATGGAAATAGAGCCTTTATCCAGCATTTGATGAAGAACAGAAGGGTTTGCAGAAATATGAATCCTCCATGCGATATCATCTTTATCGATAGCTTTAATTCTACCGATGCCATCAATATGCCCTGAAACTAGATGACCACCTAATCTATCAGATAGACGTAAAGCCCTTTCTAAATTGACTTTAGAACCAATCTTTAATTCAGAGAAATTGGTTTTCTCAACTGTCTCAGACATCACGTCAACGGTAAATCCTTGAGAGGAGATTTTTGTAACTGTAAGACAAGCTCCATTGGTACAGATGCTGTCTCCAATTTTAACATCCTCTAAAACCACTTTAGCTTTAATACTAAATTGGTAAGAGTTTTGTCCAGCTCTAATGGCACTGATATAGCCAACTTCTTCTATTAATCCTGTGAACATTAAAAATAGCCCTCCATTAATAAATCGTTTCCAATGCTTGTATAGGTTACATTTTTTAGTTCAGGAACATCAGCAATATGCTTGATTCCTTTACCGGTGAATGAAGATTTTGAATTTACTCCACCAATAATTTTTGGAGCAATAAATGCATATATTTTTTGAGCAAGGTGATGTTGCAACATACTGAAATTAATGGAACCACCACCTTCAATGAGTAAACTATCTATGCCTTCTTTACCTAATTTATTAATTAAGAATTGCAAGTCGACAACTCCATCTTTTAAAGGACAAACCCAAATCTGAACGTGTTTGTATTGGTCAAATTCAGCAATTTTAGCTTTACTAGCCATGCGAGTCGTGGCAATGATGAGTGGTGCTTTATCATCTAATATTTTAAAACCATGAGGTGTTTTTAATGAAGTATCCACAACAACTTTAATTGGGTTTTTTACTTCTTTATCAAATCTCACTGTTAGAGCTGGGTCATCTTTAAGAACAGTGTTTATGCCTACTAAAATTGCTGAAAAATCTTGACGCATTTGGTGAACTATTTTACGACTTTGTTCACTAGTTATCCATTGACTTTCTCCAGTATACGTAGCTATTTTCCCATCTAAACTAGTAGCTGTTTTTAAAACAATAAATGGTATTTTCTTTTGAATGAAGTGAAAGAATTTTTCATTTAGTTTTAAGCCTTCTTTCTCTAATAAACCAGTTTCTACTTCAATTCCAGCTTTTTCTAAAATGTCGATACCTTTTCCCGCAACTAAAGGATTTGGGTCGATATTGCCGATAAAAACTTTAGAAAAACCTTGTTTTACAAGTGCAAGAGAGCAGGGAGGAGTTTTACCTTGATGAGAGCAAGGTTCAAGGTTCACATAAATATGAGCACCTTTTAAATCTTGTTTTGCATTTTCGATGGCTCTAATTTCGGCATGAGGCCCACCGTAATATTCATGAAAACCTTCGGAGATGATTTCACCATCTTTGGTAATAATGGCACCGACCATTGGGTTTGGTGCAGTAAAACCACTTCCTTTAGCAGCTAGCTCAAGGCAGCGTTTCATCATTTTTTGGTCAAACTCGTTAAAGTTTGCTGATTTCTTTGACATAAAAAAAGCCCTCTTCTTTTTAGTCGACAGGGCAGTGCAAAGAAAAGCCAGTATTGGCTATCCATCTGTAATTGTTCTTCTATCATCCAGACTTTACTGTCGGTCTTGGGATTTCACCAAATCAATCATAACATTTATCGTCATGAGTCGCGGACTATCACCGCCGGTCGGGAATTACACCCTGCCCTGAAGAATTATCTTATTTACGCAGCAAAAGTATTTCATTTTTATGGATATGGATGTTAACAAAAGTAAAATTGCGGTTTATTGGTGGTATTTTGGAATGGGTTTAAATAGAAAGATTTTTTTCATTCTTGTTTTCATATCGATTGTGGTCTTTTGCATCATTAATTCGTAATAGTTGAGCTAAAAAAGATAATTATATTAAGGTCGGAATTCCGACAGTATTTTTTAACGGTGAATTCGACTTACAGTGCAAAGATATTTATCTGTTGCGAAATTCCTGATATCGTTGCCGTTCTTTCAGTTCTTTTCTAATCTTATCTGGCGACTTTGAAATATTCATGGTGTTCCTATTTCTATAAATGTTTCGGTGCGTCAACCTTGTATTGGTATTTATAAAATTCTAGCAGGCTTTGTATAATAATAGCTAGGGTCAGAGATTGGAACGATGCTGCACCAATGCGTCAGCACCCGCCCACCTCTATAAACGAAAAGGCAAATGTAGATATTCAGCTACAGAGTAGCGAAACGATTTATCAAGAAGAAAACATCTATTTGTTCTCGTTATCTCAAAATATAAGGATTAATAATTTTTGTATTTGAATTCATGATTGAGAGAAAAATGTGCTTGTTTTTATTAATAGGCGTTTTGGGGATTTCGTTGTCGTCAATGTACTATCAGCTTTTCTCTGATTCTTTTTTGACAACTTTGAAATATTCATGGTGAACATATTTCTAAAAATGTTTTGGTGCGCTGCACCTTTTAATAGTAATTCAAGGATTACAAGATATTCTGAGAAGCTGGACTTTAAAATAAGGGTCAGAGACCCGACCACCTCTATAAAATAATTAGCTAAGTAGAACACCAAGCTACAGAGTAGCGAAACGATTTATTTTCATAATCATTTAAAAACATGAAGGTTAATGAACTATCTTTGAGGTAAAAGTAATTATGGGAGATACATATGTTCAAGCGTACTTTCATTTAGTTTTTGCTGTGAGAAATAGAAAGGCGTTAATTCAAAAAAGCTGGAAGGATAGATTAGAGAAGTATATTACAGGTATTGTTCAGAAAAATGGGCACAAATTAATAACCATTTATGCTGAAAGAGACCATATTCATATATTTATTGGATATAATTTGAATCAAAAGATTCCAGATTTAGTGGAGCATATTAAAACTTCAAGTAATCAGTTTGTTGAAAATGAGAAGCTTTCTTTTTATAAATTTTCATGGCAAAAGGGTTATGGAGCATTTACGCATTCTCACTCCAATATTAGTAATGTTGCCAATTATATAGAAAACCAGGAGGCTCATCATAAGAAAACATCGTTTAAAGAAGAGTATACTAAGATGTTGAAAGAATTTGATATTGCATACAAGTCAGAATATATGTTTGAATTTTTTGATGATTTGGAGGAGGATTTGTAATTTTTAGATTGGATTATAAATTTGAGAAAGATGTGCATAAGAGATTGGCGTTTTTGGAATTTTGTTGTCGTCTCCGTTCTTTCAGTTCTTATCTGAACTATATCTGGCGACTTTGAAATATTCACCGTGTTCATATTTCTATAGATGTTTCGGTGCGCTGCACCTTTCGGTATTGAAATTTTATTTGGTGAGATGGAGCAGAGCCTCAAAACCTCTATAAAAGTGATATAGAAGATGAATATAAAGCTACAGTGTAGCGGAACATTTTTGTGTTTAGGTTTGTGTTTTCGTCGCTGTTCTTTCAGTTCTTTTCTAATCTTTATCTGGCGACTTTGAAATTATCATTGCATTCTAATTTCTATAGATGTTTCGGTGCGCTGCACCTTTAGGTATTGAAACTTCATTTGATGTGATGGGGCAAAGTTCGGAACGATGCTGCTCGCAACGATGAATGTTACAATAATGACAGAATCGTCATTAACCGATGTGTCAGCACCCAAAACCTCTATAAATGAGATATCGAAGATGAATATAAAGCTACAGCGTAGCGGAACATTTATATGTTTAGGTTTCTGTTTTCGTCACCGTACTTTCAGCTCTTCATTAAAACTTATCTGGCGACTTTGAAATATTCATGGTGTTCCTATTTCTATAAATGTTTCGGTGCGTCAACCTTGTATTGGTATTTATAAAATTCTAGCAGGCTTTGTATAATAATAGCAAGGGTCAGAGACCCGCCCACCTCTATAAAAGAAACAACAGTAGTAGAAATCAAGCTACAGAGTAGCGAGACCAAAAGATTTATTACCAAAGGCATTGCAACATTCTATACCCTTTTCTACAACCTAATCCGTTCCAAAAAAGACTTCTTATAAACTCGACCAACAGGAATAAGATGCTCTCCAATTTCAATATTAGAAGAACCTACTTTATCAAGTTTTGTCACATTCACCATATAGGATTTATGGACTCTTACAAAGTTTTTCTGGTTTAAGGTTTCTTCCCAGTGTTTAAGAGAATCTGAGGCTAGATATTTCTTGTTTGAAGCGTAGACAAAACTATAATCTCCTTCTGATTTAATAAACAGGATATCATCTTCTTTTATATGGATATAATCGTAGCCTGATTTAATTAATACACTTTTTTCTTCTGGAGCTGTTTCTAGGTTTTTTGATGGAAGATTCATCTGTTTCTGTACCTTATAAACAGCTTTAATAAAACGGTCGAATGAAAAAGGCTTAAGTAGATAGTCACTTACTTCCAGCTCGTAGCTTTTGATGGCATAATCTTGGAAGGCGGTGGTGAGGATTACATAGGGCTTAGGCTGAACAATGTTTAGGAAATCCATTCCCGATAATTTTGGAAGATGAATATCTAGAAAAATAAGGTCAACGGATTGGTTTTTTAAAAACTCCAGAGCATCAATAGCATTGGTGAAAATGGCTTTTAAATCCAATTCGCCAAAGTCTTTTATATACCTCTTTAAAATCCTCTGGGCAGGAGCTTGGTCTTCTATGATAATACAGCTAATCATGGTGCAAAGGTAAGGATAGATTAACGGAATACTCTTTATTCTCAATTACTGTTTCTAACTCGTATTGCCCTTTGTAAATCAAGTCCAGCCGCTCTCTAACGTTCTGTAATCCAATTCCAGAGTCCAAGCTATTATGATTTGACTCCTCTGTAAAACTATTTTTACAAAGAAAATATAATTTATTATTGGTGATTTTTAAATCGATATGAATTTGAATGTGGTCAATCTGACTGGAGCTGGCATGCTTAAAGGCATTTTCTACAAAAACTATCAGAATAAGCGGTGTGGTTTTAAATTGAAAGTCTAATATATCATTGTTCAATTGAATGTCAGCTCTATCCTCCAATTGAATTTTATTGAGTTCCACAAAACTTTCTAAATGATTTATTTCCTTTTCAAGGGGAACTAAATCAGCTTTACAATCATAAATCATATACCTCAATAATCCTGATAATTCGAGAATAATTCTTGGCGTTTGGGGGGATTGTTCCAGAGCTAAAGCATATAAATTATTCAAATTATTGAATAAAAAATGAGGATTGATTTGAGAATTCAGATACTTTAACTGACTC
>JADGDY010000137.1 GCA_016744655.1 Bacteroidales bacterium
CTAATAACACTAGTAAAAAGAAGAAAACCAATAAGACCGAAAGCAAAACTTTTATTCAATGTAAAATTGAATTTCTTTCTAACAACAAGCAATTGCGCAATAGAACTGAAGGAAAGTGCAGATAAATTGGCAATTGCTGAACCTGATGCATATAGGCTGGGCACCAATATTGCATTTAATGATAAGCTAATTATAAGGCTGATGGCTGCAATAATGTTTAATTCTTTTAAACTCCCATTTGCAGTAAGTAATGTTCCAAAAATATATGATGTTCCCGTTGCCATCACTCCAAAAATTAATACACCATAAACAGAAGCAGATTCAAATATATGATCGTGGTACATCAATTGCATTACTTCCTCTCTATAAAAATAGGTACATATGGCTAGAATACTTGTACCTACAAAAATGAGAGAAAATGAAACTCTTACAATGTTTGTTAAATTTTCTTTTGCTTTTATCATATGTGAAAAAAGTGGAAGAAGTAGAACAGCAAACAAAAAACTCATTTGATTTGTTGCTTCTAGAATCCTATAAGCATGGGCATAAATACCCGACTGAATACTTCCTATTTCACTTGGTAATAACTTGTCAATCATAACGGAATCAATCCTAGTATAAAAGGTCATTAATAATGTTAATAAGGCAAAAGGCATGCTTTTCCGTAAAATCATCAAGAAAAATGGGAAATTCCAATTTATAGCTAGAGATTTACTTTTTAATACAACAACAATATACCCAATCATTGCAGCAACAATATAGGCGGAGGTTTGAGCATATACAAACCATTCTATTTTAAACTCCCCCGAAAAAACTTGCCCCCAAAGTAAAACAGACATTATGATAATCATGAGTGATCTATCTAGAACCGACATTAAACTTTCAGTCCTAAACATGAGCATTCCAGAAATATTGGAGCGGATGTATAATATAAACGACAACAAAAACTGATTAAATCCAACTAAAGCTAATAGTTTCAGTTGTTCCTCTCGATATCCCCAAAGTAAACCAATGCCAATAGTAACAATAAAATATAGGAAACCCAATATTAACTTAAGGCTTACAATGCCTGAGAAGTGTTTCGCCAACAATTGAGTATTCTGAGCTATATTTCTATTATTGAAATTTGTTACTCCTAAATCCAGTAGAATATTAAATAGGAAACTAAAATTGAAGATGGTATAATAAAAGCCAAAATCCTCGGCTCCAACTACGTTTTGCACGGTCCTATCTATACCAAAAACCCAAAAAGGTTTAATCAGTAAATTGAGTAAAAGCAGTAATCCTAGATTAGTTATAAACTTTCTCTGCATAAATTTAAAGATCGGCAGTTAAATAATAGTCATTCTTGTATCTTTGCGGCAAATTTAAGGATTAGAATTGGTAATTAATAGTTTCTAAGTGAAAATAGCTGTCAATACAAGATTATTACTCAAAGACAAATTGGAAGGCATAGGGTGGTTCACCTTTGAAAGCCTAAAAAGAATAACTCAACAACATAAGGAACACGAGTTTATCTTCATCTTCGATCGCCCATATAGTGACGATTTTATTTTTGGAGATAACATTACTGCTGTGGTCACTGGCCCACCTGCTCGTCACCCTATTTTATATTATATCTGGTTTAACTTTAGCATACCTAAAGTGCTAGAAACCCACAAGGTAGACTTGTTTTTATCTCCCGATGGATACATTCCTCTCAATACAAAAGTGAAAACTCTTGCAGTATTTCATGATTTAAATTTTGAGCACTATCCTAAGGATTTGCCTTCTAGTGAGCGATATTATTATAGAAAATACTTTCCTCAGTTTGCCAAAAAAGCGACTAGAATAGCTACTGTTTCTGAATATTCAAAAAAAGATATTCATGATTTGTATAAAGTTGATGAAAGTAAAATTGATGTGGTTTACAATGGGGCTAACGAAAAATTCGCTCCTCTGCCTGCCAATATTAAAAAATTGGTTGTTGAAAAACATACAGGAGGGAAACCCTATTTCATTTTTATTGGAGCCTTAAACCCTCGTAAAAACCTCGTTAATCTTCTTAAAGCATTCGATTTGTTTAAAAAGAACGACCGTTTGAGTACTCAATTACTAATAGTGGGAGAAAAAATGTTCAAGACTAATGAAATATTTGAAACCTATGAACACATGGATTATAAAGCGGATGTGGTTTTCAGTGGAAGACTAAATAGCCTTGAACTACACAAAGCTTTAGCCTCTGCACTTGCCCTTACCTATGTTTCTTATTTTGAAGGTTTCGGTATTCCCATCGTAGAAGCATTTTATACGGAAACTCCAGTCATCACATCTAATGTAACATCTATGCCTGAAGTTGCTGGCGATGCTGCCTTATTAGTAGATCCCTTTTCCCCAGATGATATTGCTTTAGCATTAAAAAAAATAACGGAAAATGCTGATCTAAGAGCTGAGCTTATAGAAAAAGGAAATCAAAGAAAGCTTAAATTCCATTGGCAGAACACTGCAGATAACCTTTGGAAATCCATTAATAAAACTGTGAATCAATAAAATCAATAATATGAATATTTTACTTTTAGGATCAGGTGGACGAGAACATACTATGGCTTGGAAAATGAGCCAGAGTCCTTTATTAAAACAATTATTCATTTGCCCTGGAAATGCAGGTACATCAAATCATGGGACGAATATTTCCTTAAATATTGATGATCACAAAGCATTAACTGAATTTCTATTAAATGAGAATGTAGATATGATAGTTGTTGGTCCTGAACAACCTTTAGTGGATGGTATTCATGATAGAATAGTTGCAGATGAAAAATTGAAGCATATTTCAGTTATTGGGCCTAAAAAAGAAGCTGCTGAATTAGAAGGAAGCAAGGATTTTGCAAAACAATTCATGCAAAGACACCATATTCCTACAGCCGCCTATCAAACATTTGATAAAAACAGTTTGAAAGCTGGTATTGAATATTTAAAAAACACTAAAGCCCCTTATGTACTAAAAGCCGATGGACTTGCTGCTGGTAAAGGTGTTGTTATTCTTACTGATTTAGAGGAGGCCATTAAAGTATTCACCGAGATGATTACAGAAGATAAGTTTGGTTCTGCTGGTCATCAAGTGGTTATTGAAGAGTTTTTAACTGGTGTTGAGCTTTCTGTATTTGTCCTAACTGATGGAGAATCATACGTATTACTACCTGAAGCAAAAGACTATAAAAGAATTGGAGAAGGTGACACTGGTCCAAACACCGGTGGTATGGGAAGTATTTCTCCTGTTCCTTTTGCTGATGAAGCTTATATGAAGTTGGTGAAAGAAAGAATAGTTGAACCAACTGTTTCAGGACTTAAAAAAGACAAGCTAGATTATCAAGGCTTTATATTTATAGGACTTATTAATGTGAATGGAAACCCTTATGTTATTGAATATAACGTAAGAATGGGTGACCCTGAAACAGAAAGTGTACTTCCGAGACTAGAAACAGACTTAGTGGAATTATTTAATGGAGTAGCTAAAAGAAACCTCGGGGAAATGACTACTACATTCCTTCCGAAAGTAGCGGCATCGGTAATGTTGGTTTCTGGTGGATATCCAGATGCTTATGAAAAAGGAAAAGTAATGACTGGATTAGAGGAGTCTGATGAAAATATACTATTCCATGCAGGAACTAAAGTAAACGAGCAAAACATAGTAACAAATGGTGGACGAGTTTTGGCCATTACGAGTTTAGCTGATTCTATGGATGAAGCATTAAAAGCATCTTATAAAAAAGCGGAACAAGTAAACTTCGAAGGCAAATACTATCGTAAAGATTTAGGCTTCGACTTGTAACCATAATTAGAATACACCATCCTTATAGCCAATAGCCAATAGCCAATAGCCAAATTAAACTATGATATTAAGTCTCTTTAAGAAAACCTATTTTGTTCAAATTGGTATCATTATATTTTTTGCTATAGTGATGGCTATTCCTGGTTTTCTACAAGAAAAAACAGCTTTTTGGCCCACTAATACATTATTCTTAAAAGTTAGTTGCCTCCATCCTAGTCTACAAATCAATTGGCTTTATCAAGGGCTACAGTTTGTGGTACTTTTAGGATTGGCTTTTTATGTGAAGCTCTTACTCACCAAGCATCAGCTGGTTCATCACCTCAATTTTATACCCTCTCTATTAATCATCGTTTTATTTAGCTTCCAACAGCCCTTTGAATACCAGCTCATTAATACATTTAGCTTGTTTTTATTGGCTTTTGCTTTTAGCTTTTTATTGAATGGTTTTGATGATGATAAACCAGATAATAGCTTATTTACAGCTTCATTGTTTATATCTTTAGCTAGCTTTTTTAGTTATTCAAATGCCTATTTTTTAGTTTTGGTTTGGATTAGTTTTTTTGTATTTCAAATTTATAGTTGGAGATATTTGCCCATTACACTCGTTGGACTCATCACCCCATATTTGTTCTTGTTTACATGGCTATACTGGTTCGACAAGCTAGATATGGTAATCTATGAATGGGAACATATTTCTACCCAATTAATAACCAAGCCTCAGATAAATAGTTTACTCAATATTATCATTTTTAGCATCCTCGGATTTTTAATTCTATTGAGTTTATCCAAAATTATTCCAGAAATAGCTGGGAAAATTATCGCCATTAGGAAAAAGATTTCGA
Source organism: Bacteroidales bacterium (assembly GCA_016744655.1). Classification (GTDB taxonomy): domain Bacteria; phylum Bacteroidota; class Bacteroidia; order Bacteroidales; family UBA12170; genus UBA12170. Next base: position 4,654 of record JADGDY010000137.1, read on the forward strand.
TAAGCTTATGGTTTTTATTAATCAGCCTTTTTCCATTTATATGGAGCCCTGATATTATCTCTAAAAATATTATTCTCATCCCAATTGCTGGACTAGTTGGATACTACTTAAAGACCGTAAAAACTAGAAAGTTTTGGATTGATTTAGTATTCACTATATTTATCCTCCTTTTGATTTTTAATAAATACTATTTGGCTTATGCTGAAAAATTATTTTTCAACTAAAGATACTATAGAAGCTGGTTGTGACGAAGCTGGAAGAGGATGCCTTGCTGGCCCCGTTTTTGCCGCTGCAGTGATATTACCGCCAAATTTCAAAAACGAACTCCTAGATGACTCTAAGAAAATTAATGAAAAGAATAGAAATATTCTGAGAGAAATTATTGAAGAAGAAGCCTTGTCCTGGGCCGTTTCAACCTGTAGTCCACTTGAAATAGATGATATTAACATATTAAATGCAAGTATCTTAAGCATGCATAGAGCATTAGATGGTTTAAAGAAAAAACCTGAACTCATCTTAGTGGATGGCAATAAATTTAAGCCTTATCATGACATTCCTTTCGAAACTATAATTAAAGGCGATGGAAAAATGATGTCGATTGCTGCAGCTTCCATACTTGCTAAAACCCATAGGGATGAGTATATGCAGAAAATACACTTAGAAACACCTTATTACGATTGGAATAAGAATAAAGGATATCCCACCAAATTTCATAAAAAAGCCATAGCTGAACACGGTACTACCACTCATCATCGAATGACTTTTAATATGACAGAACAACTTAAACTTAAAGTTTAGAAGAAATAAATATCTGGCTTTTAAACATTCTTTTTTAGTGTATTTGTCCATAAAATATTCTCCTAATTCATTAGAAATCTATATTTTTGCCAACGATTTGTACAAGAAAGAAGAAATAAAAAACACAAGGATTGAATTTTGGGAGGAATTCCAAAAATTCTCCGCTCCAAAGAGACGAAAACTAGGGAAACCTAAGAAATGGACGATGCAGTATACTGGCGTCAAAGCTCTCGACCTCAAATTTCATATTGATCACAAACTGGCTTCTGTAGGTATTGATGTGGTTTCTAAATCATTAGATAGCAAGGTTATCTATTGGGATAAACTATTGGGTTTAAAGGTGCTTATTAATGACCTTTTTGAGCAAGAAGTGGTTTGGGACGATATGTTTACTCTAGACAGTGGAAAAGATATCATTCGAATTGCTGTTTATAAACATGATGTCAATATCATGAACAAAGAGTGTTGGCCTGAGGTTTATGACTTCTTTTTTGAAAATATGATTAAGTTTGAAGATTGGCTAGAGGAATATAAAGATATTTTGAAGGTGCAGAGGGAGGTTTAGTTATTAGTTAATAGTGAACAACTAACAAATAACAGTTACTAGTGAGGTTTGAGACAGTGAAGCTAAGTTGCCTGAGCTTTTTGAAGGTGATGTAGTAAAAGAGAGTGAACAACTAACAGTTAATAGTTAATTAGTTCTTGTCCATAACTATGTGTTTAAAATATAAAGCTCAAATACGAGGCTTGTGAAGCCATAAAAATCAAGGAGTTTACTTTTCGTAAATGACTGTTTTTATGGTGAGCATAACGAAGTAGTTGACTTTATAGATAAACACTAATTAATAAGAAACAACAAAAAATTACAAATAATGAACAGCTTAGAACAATTAAAGAAATTCACGAAAGTGGTGGCGGATACTGGAGATTTTGAATCTATTAACCAGTTTAAACCATTAGATTCTACTACCAATCCATCATTGATTTATATGGCGGCACAGGATAGTAAATATGCTCATTTGGTAGATCAAGCTTTAGAAGCAGCTAAAAAAAATAGCAACGATAAAGCAGAACAATTGGAACATGCTTTGGATGTTTTGGCTGTGAACTTTGGATTAGAGATTTTAAAAATCGTTCCTGGTCGCGTAAGTACCGAGGTGGATGCTCATCTATCTTTTGATACTCAAAAAACCATTGCAAAAGCTCATCAATTGATAGAACTTTATGCTGCAGCAGGAATTGATAAAGAAAGAATCCTCATTAAAATAGCTGCTACTTGGGAAGGTATTAGAGCTGCAGAAGTTTTAGAGAAGGAAGGTATTCATACAAATCTAACTCTATTATTTAGTAAAGTTCAGGCTGTAGCTTGTGCTGAGTCTGGTGTTCAATTAATCTCGCCATTTGTAGGCCGTATTCTTGATTGGTATAAAAAAGACAGAGGAGTTAGCCATATTGATGCTCCTGAAGACCCAGGCGTTTTATCTGTAACTGAGATTTTCAATTACTACAAGAAATTTGGTCACACCACTGAGATTATGGGTGCCAGCTTCCGTAATAAAGAAGAAATCATTGAATTAGCAGGTTGCGATTTATTAACCATCTCTCCTAACCTATTAGCTGAGTTGGAGCAAAATGAAATTGAAATTACTAAAAAGCTAAATGCAGATGCAGCTAAATCTTTAGAGATTGAAAAGATTGCAACTGATGAAGCTTCTTTCCGTTGGCAAATGAATGAGGATGCCATGGCTACTGAAAAACTCTCCGAAGGGATTCGTAAATTTAGCGTTGATTTAGTAAAACTAGAAGCGTTTATTGCTGATAAAATGTAAGATCAACTAAAAGTATAGAAAAGGATTTACTTTAATGGTAAATCCTTTTTTTATGCTCTAGAGTACGGAATAGTAAAATAGAAATTAGAACCTTTTCCTAATTCACTTTCCACCCAAATCTCACCTTCAAGCATCTCCACATAAGCTTTACAAATAGCCAAACCGAGGCCTGCTCCTTGTCTTGCTGAAACATCTACAATTTCAGCCTGAATAAAGCGCTCAAAAATAGCATTCAGTCTATTTTCTTTTACTCCAATTCCCGTGTCTTTTACAAAGAATTCTAGATTTGCACCTTTCAATTCATAACCGAATTCTATTTGCCCTTCATCGGTATATTTCAATGCATTTTTAATCAGATTGGTTAATATTACATCTAATTTATGCCCATCAATTTTAATTTTAGCTTCATTATCTTTAAGACTTCTACATGATTTCAAAACCAACTTCTTGGCATCCGCTTCAGGTTTAAAAAAGGCATAAATATCATCTATATTAGCGTTAATATTCACAGAAGCTATGGTCAAAACCATAAGACCAGATTCAATTTTGGAAATATCTACAATGTCATTGATGATATTTAGCATCCTCACGCCACTTCTCTCAATAACTTGAATATACTCAAGCTGCTCTTCACCGGTGATATCAGGGTTTTTCAACAATTCTGAAAAGCCTAATATCCCATTCATTGGAGTTCTAATCTCATGCGACATATTGGCTAAAAAGGCAGATTTCAAACGGTCACTCTCCTCAGCTTTTTCTTTTGCATCGAATAATTCAATCTCCGTTTCTTTTTCTCTAGAAATATCAAAAGAAATTCCTCCTATTGATGGTTCTTCATTAGGAATATTCAAAATAAATTTAAAATCGTGGAGCCAAACTCTTTTGTTTTTTATAGTACATGGGTAACGCAAATCCACCCTACTCATATCCCCATTAAGTAATACTTTCTCATATCTATTAATCAATTCTGCCACCTTCGGCTCAAAAACAGGTTTAGCTGAAGTTCCTATAGTTGATGGTTTTAAGCCAGATATTTTGTCAACCATTTCGTTCATATAAATGATTTCCTGTTCTTTGTCTTTTATATATACATAGGCAGGTGTATGATCCATAAAGCTATTAAATAAAGACTCGCTTTTCAATACTTTTTGAGTTGCTTTTTTCACTCTATACCTCAACAAAGCAACAAAAACCGCTAAAATTAACACCACAATAGAGGAAAGAATGATCAATTGCATCAGCCACTTTGGAAATACTTCTACAGTTCCAACATCTCCGTGAGACCATCGTAATCTAGAAGTATTGTATATGGAGTTTGGTTGATGAGTCCAACTTCTTAAATATTGGTCTAAAACCTTCAATAATTGCTCATCTTCACCTTTTTTCACAGCAAAGAAAATATCGAATGGATTGAATACAATTCCTGTGGAAATCAGCCCAAAATCTCTATGATTTGGAGCACCAAAAGTATTGTTTACAACGCCAGCATCAGCCTTTCCTGTGGTCACCATTTCAAAAACAAATGGAGAATCAACTGCTTCAATAAATTCACAAGAAATAGATAGTTTTTCAGTGAGTTCCTTCAAATGTGCACCATTATGATCGCTTTTCATTACAGCCACCATTTTACCTTTCAAATCTAAAACCCCTTTTATATCACTATCGGCTGAAACATAAACCTCACTCCAAACAGTAAGCATAGGTTCTTTGGAATAATCTAGATATTCTGCTCTTTCTTTCGTGAAAGCAACACTAGTTAATAAATCTACTTCTCCGTTTCTAATTCTTTCTAATCCCTCATTCCAAGTTCCAAAAACATACTCAAACTGAATATTTTCTTTGGCAGAAATCTCATTCAAAGCATCTACATAGAATCCTTTTACCTCTCCATCATCATCCATAAAAATACCTGGGTAGAAACTAAACGCACCCACTCTAACTGTTTTTTGACCAACAGCAAAACCAACGACCAAAAACATGGAAATAATAATGGTAAAAAGTTTTTTCAATTTAATTGGGTTAGAGATTATTAATCATTATTTGTTCGCAATAATCTATTAGTTATCCAAATATAACGATAATATTTTAGAAATCTAAATTTCAAAACTATGAATACAGAGAAATAGGATAATTAAGGGATAATTATCTGAAGTTATTCAATAAAACAACTTAGTCGGAATGAGTTTTTATTTATAGAGATCTACCAAGTCCCTGCAGGAGCAAAAAGAAAGTCGATGGGATTATCTATATCATAAAGAATTTGATGGGCTTTGGTTTCCTTCTCACAGAATGGTTGAATGAGCTTAACAATATTCTCATATGTTTCTTTGGTGAGTATACAAAAAAATGTTTTCTGATCTCTTGAAAGAATTCCTTCATCTTCTTTTCCAATGCCCATGATCATGTTACAATTGCGAGGTTCAATAAAATCAATTGCAGCTAAATTCACTTTCATGTTTTTCTTAATAATAGCTTCTTCTATTAATTCTTTAAATAGTTGAGCTTCGGAACTATCAAAATCATAAAGGCGAATCAAACTCTCATCAAATTCATTAATATTTTCAATATAATCTAGCTGCATTGTTTTTTTACTTTATCATTAGATTTTGCAAAGGTAATAACTAATAAATGAAAAAAGCCCAACTATTAAGCATTTACCAAAATAGTTGGACTCGATATTTTCAAGTGTAATATTTAAGATTTCTTTGCAGTCATTTTTCCAGCAATATATGCCATTGGAATGTAAGCTAATGCTAAATCCACAATGATAAACCATGTTGGCGAAGGCACGCTTATAACCATCATTATTCCACCAAAAAGAAAAACAAATCCAATGGACAATGCAAATGTCATTTTATGACTAGCTGCAATAAGTCCAGTTAATAAAGCTCCAACAAAAGCACCCAAGGCATGTGCCAAAAATGGCATTAAATAATGAATCGGCTGTAATAAATCTGCAGCTGCAATTAAGCCTTCTGTTGTTGTCATATCAGCACCTTCGGGAGGCGGAATGATAGAACCACTTATAATTATGATGCCCATATTCACAAAGCCACCAACGATTACCCCAATTAACACTGCCAAAATATTTCTTAGAATAGAATTCATAAAATTGAGTTTTGATTTTTTCAAAACTAGTAATTATTAGTCTAATCTCTGCAAATTGGTGATAATTTATCTTTTCATAACACAAGCGTGAAGTAAGTTTTAAAAGAAATATTTACCTCATTCTAGTTTTCAAAACTGCTTCAACATCTTGAAAACGATAATCTTTGGCTTTTAGTAAAATGAGGTAATGATAGAGTAAATCCGCAGCTTCGTTGAGAAATAAATCATCATTACTATCTTTCGACTCTATGACCAACTCCACCGCCTCCTCTCCTACTTTTTGTGCTACTTTGTTTATCCCTTTTCTGAATAACTTATTAGTATATGAACTTTTATCATCTTCATCAATTCTCTGGTTCACAATGCTTTCTAATTGATAAACAAATCCTTTATCTGTGTTATCAGCAAAACACGAAACTGTTCCTAAATGACAAGTAGGCCCAATAGGATTAGCTTTAATGAGGAGGGTATCATTATCACAATCGATTTTTATTTCGGAGACAAAAAGAAAATTTCCAGATTCCTCCCCTTTTGTCCATAATCTATTTTTTGAGCGACTATATAAAGTTACTTTCTGTTCAGCTTTTGTTTTTTGATAAGCATCTTCATTCATATAACCTAACATTAATACTTGCAGGGTTTTATCATTTTGTATGATTACTGGGATTAAACCGTCTCCCTTTTTAAAATCTATTTTCATTTTTATTCTTTTTTTTTCGAAGTATTCTCTATTTTTCTAGACTTTTCTAATAGGAATACCGTCATTGATTAATTTCATTTTAAGCTCTGGAATAGGAATCTCACCATAATGAAAAATACTTGCGGCCAATGCTCCTGTTGCTTTTGTTTTCTCAAAAACCTCATTGAAATGCTCTTCATTTCCCGCTCCTCCTGATGCTATTACAGGAATATTCACTGCCTCAGCTACTTTTTTAGTGATATCGATGGCAAAACCTGATTTAGTGCCATCACTATTCATAGAGGTGAGCAAAATTTCTCCTGCTCCTAATGTTTCTACTTGTTTTGCCCAATCTACTGTTTTTACTGAGGTTCTCGTTCTTCCCCCATGCACAAAAACTATATGTTCACCCTCCTCCAGTTTTGTATCTATGGCTACTACACAACATTGATTTCCAAACTTGCCCGATATTTCAGAAATAAGCTCTGGCCTTTTTACTGCCGATGAATTGATACTCACCTTATCAGCTCCAGCATTAATCAATTGACTCACATCATCTAAAGAATTAATACCACCACCAACTGTGAAAGGAATATTAATCACTGCTGCAATTTTTCTTACTAAATCTATAAGAGTTTTTCGATTTTCGATGGTTGCTGTAATATCCAAAAACACCAATTCATCGGCACCTTCTTCCACATACCTTTGAGCTAAATCTATTGGGTCACCTGCATCTTGTATTTCTACGAAATTGATTCCTTTTACTGTTCTGCCATCTCTAATATCTAAGCAAGGAATGATTCTCTTCTTTAGCATAATTCCTCCAATTCCTTTAAGCTGATGTTTCCTTCGTAAATGGCTTTTCCAATGATAGCACCTTCACAACCTATTTTTGATAATTGCTTTAATTCCTCGATACTTATCACTCCTCCGCTTGCAATTAGGTTGACATCTACTTCGTTTAAGATTTCTTGATACAAACCGATGGAAGAACCTTCTAACATTCCATCTTTAGAAACATCAGTACAGATGACATCTCGAACACCTTTGCTCTTTTTGTCTTTGATAAAATCTAGCACATCGACTTCGAATTGCTGCAACCAAGCATTGGTAACTATTTTACGGTGGTGACAATCTGCTCCTAAGATGATTTTCTCTCTGCCATATTTCTCCAACCACTCGTAAAACATATGAGGATTCTTAATAGCTATACTTCCTGCAGTGATTTGATTTGCCCCCGACTCGAATGCTACTCTCAAGTCTTCATTTGATTTTAAACCTCCTCCAAAATCAACTTTTAAATTCGTCTGGCTACAAATGGATTCAAGTGTTTTATAATTTACAATATGATTTGATTTCGCACCATCTAAATCCACCAAATGGAGATATTGTATGCCGCTATCAGCAAATTGCTTAGCCACTTCCAAAGGGTTTTCATTGTATATTTTTTTGGTCTGATAATCGCCTTTCGACAAACGAACACATTTGCCGTCAATGATATCTATTGCTGGTATTATTCTCATAATTCTAAAAAGTTTTTCAAGATTTGAGCACCTATTCCTGCAGATTTTTCTGGATGAAACTGGGTGGCATAAAAATTATTCTTTTGAATGGCCGCACTAAAAGGCAAAATGTAATTTGAGGAGGCTATGGTTGAGTCACAAATCTCCGCATAATAGCTATGTACAAAATAGACATCACTTTCTTTGTCAAGCCCCTGCAACAAGCTACTACCACTGCTTTCAAAACTATTCCAACCCATATGTGGAACCATTTCATTTTTGGGAAATCTTTTGACTTCGGTATTGAATATCCCTAGGCAAATGGTATTTCCTTCTTCGCTGTACTTACACATCAATTGCATACCCAAACAAATACCCAAAACTGGTTGTTTTAGTGATTTAATGGTTTTATCTAAGCCTTTTTCTATTAAATAAGCCATAGCAGAACTGGCTTCACCAACTCCAGGAAAAATCACTTTATCTGCTGATTGTATGATTTCGGGATTATCAGTCACTTGACTTTCATAACCCAATCT
>JADGDY010000138.1 GCA_016744655.1 Bacteroidales bacterium
GCCACAGCATATAGTTTAGTATTTTCAGATAATAGCAAGTCCTGGGCGAATTTATGAGCTATTTTGCCAAGGCCGATGATTCCCCAATTGATGTTTTTAAGCATGCTTTCCTATTCATTAAAATCCTTAATGACAAATATATAATATTTACAAATCCACGACTATAAAATCATGAATCCTTACAAATCGCCTCGTCACTACGTTATCTGAATTGAGTATGCTAAGGATTAGGTAATTGTCATTAAATTCTATTTTCCAGAAGTACCTTTCATATTGATTGCCATATGGAATGAGTTCCAATTCAGATTTATGGCCGTGGGTATTATAAACTCCATTGATTTTCCCCTCATTTGTTCCAATGACAAACCTCTTATCCCACCTAAAGAATAAATAGTCATCAGATTCTGAGGAGGCTTTAAAATATGGACCTTCTCCTTTTGATTCCTCCAACTTCCATAGTCCTAATATTTGGTCACCATGAGTTTGAGGAAGTTTTTCAATACGAATTAGATTCACTGTAAGTGCTTGTCCTTCTTCAGTCCTAGTCCAAGTCATTTCTTCCCCATTTATTGAAATTTGGAAAGCTTCATTATTATCATTTATTCCATTTGTATTGATGATTTTTAGTCTATCGCTTTCTGAATCCAGTTGCCAAGTTCCAATAGAATGCTGAAACCATCCATTTCCTGATTCTTGAGTGAAATCAGCATGAAATCGAGTCCAACGAGCATTGGGAGTCATTTCCTCATCACCGATTTTTACAGATTCCACCAACCAAAGACCAACGATACTTTGGTCCTTCTTACAGCTGCTAAATACTAAAATAGCTAGTAGTCCAAAAATGTATATTCTATTCATTGTTTGAATTTTTAGTGAAATTAAAATGGAATAATTCAAAAATATGGTGTTTTTAAATTGAATGCACAATTTGAGGAATTTTTAGCAAATAGAGAAAGCATTGTTATTGGATTCCTCTGCGTTTATAGGTTTTGATTAGTTTAAAAGCTGTAGCACAAAAATCACAAAGGAGGCTCAAAGTTTCACAAAGTTAATTTTTGTTTTTATTTATCATACTTCATCAATTTACAAATAAAACAGGCCCACAAATATTATTTATAGGCCTGTTTTTCAAACGATATCTATTTTCCTATTTAGCAGGCATAGGAGCATGTTTTACTCTGGTATTCATTGGTATTACTGTGCTTTTTGCTGTGTTTAGAACCACAATATCCACTGTTTCATCATCTAGAATAGTACCAGAAAATGTATATGGAGTTCCAAAAAACAGAATGGTTACAGTATAGTTTGTAGGTTGAGAATTATAATAATGATCTACTTGAATGGTGTAACTACCAGAAGGAGCAGTTCCGGGAAGCCAGAAAGTGTTTTCTGGTCCATAACCATCTGTATCATCAAAATCTAGCATTCCACCTGAAGGGGATACTGCATTACCATAATAAATTTTAAAACCATTAGGATCGGTAACCCAAAGGTCTATATCTGCTTCAGTATCCCAAGTTAAGGTTACTTGTACATCTCCGCCTCCTGCGCCAGTTACCTCATAGGCAGGGAATTGATAATCGGTAGGAGTTAAATTACAATCGCCAATTACAAATTCTACAACGCCATCTGCTCCAGGATCTGGGCAATTGTCATCTTCAAATTCCCAAGTCTTGATATGTTCTAATCCATTTGGTGTTTCTACATAAAGACGGAATTCAAACTCTTCTACTTCATTCAAACGATTTGGCCAATATACTTCCATACAATCATTTTCAATTTCATAATTGTTGAATGTTCTTAGTAAAACAGGGGCTCCATCAATTATTTTATAAACCTCAACTTGCATTAAGGCCACCATATCAAATTGAATAGGGTCGTAATTGGTGCCAATAAAATCGTCTAAACTCTGAGCGCAAATGTCACCAAAGAAACACTGGCGTTCGATTCTTACATCGTTAAATTCGAACCAGGTAAAACCAAAATCATCATAAGCTAAGTCCTCATAGCACAATACATCCACTTCTACCTGTTTCTTGGTGAAAGCATCAATGGTAAAAGGAAGTTCTAGTTTATAAGTCATTAGGTCGTAGTAGACACTTGAAGCTAGCGGTGCTGCTCTGATGATATTCTCTGCGGCATCTCTTACCACAAAACTGGTGAGCGTATAGTTACCCGGATCAAGTTTTAAAACCTGTGTTAAGTGTTCAGCATCCACTTCAAATATTAAAGAGGTATAGGTAGTTTCATTAAGAAGCTCATCCTTGATTGTGAATTGAACATCATGCCAAACAGCATCACTACACTCAGGAACCTCACTTTTAAAATCAAAGTTAGTCTGATCAATTTTGAATTCGATAGTACTTGGATCATCGGTTTGCGCTACATCTTTGTCGCCATCTTTTTCACAGGAAACAAAAAGAAGTGCAATAGCTGTAAACGTAAAGAGTAATTTTTTCATAACTAGGATATTTGTTAAGGAATAAGTGAATATCTAATTATGGCTTGAGTGTAAGTGCTTTATGAAATAACCATGCCGATTTTATAAGGCTCAGATAATGAGTGAGGAAGAGCTTGGTGGTATCAACAATATTCTATATTATGGACATTGTTTATCATTTTGGAATGCAATAGAGTTCTATTCTCAAAGTTTAAATGTTGATTGGGACTTGTATTTCTCTGGAATTCATGATTTTGCCTGGAAAAGCAATAACACTAAATTCACAAAGGAGGCTCAAAGTTTCACAAAGCTAAATTGGATTTCTTTTGAAGGGTTTCTTCTTTTCTCCCACTCACTATTTCTACTTGTCTCTGTTGGTTAATTCCCTCTGATCTTAATTGTTTATTCTCATGATAAGCTTAAGCAGGTTTCGAGTACTTACAGCGAGGATAATTTGAGCAACCATAGAATCCTCCATATTTTCCATTTCTGAGCAATAATCTTCCATCACAATTGGGACAGACTAATGCTTTAATATTTTCATTTCTCTGTTTGATATTTTCTCTCACAAACTTGTTATGTGCTTTTTCTCTCTTAGAGTCTGTGATATTTATTTCGTTTAAATATTCTGCAATTCCCTCTACTTGTGCTATAGATAAGCATTCAGAATTAATTCCTTTAATGGTTTTGAGGAGTCGGTTAATGTAAATTACAGGGATATTAGATGATATATTTTTGAGTTCAGCTTCCCCTGCAAATACAATTATAGGATGATATATCATATATCCAAAGCTTGAGAGCACGCTTTTTAAGATAAAGACATGTGCCCAATTTTGCTTGATGGGGTTTCTAAATTGAACTTTCTTTTGATAAAATGTTTGAGTCCAATATTGCGATTTTTCATGACCATGAATCCAACCATCATAGTTTTTTGTTTCAATAACAAATATACCATGAGTAGAAATCACTATGTGATCTATTTGTGTACTTCTGTTATTGGCTTTGATGTATATATCATTGAGAACGATATATTGCTTCTTACTTAATTTCCGTAGTAATCTAGCAACCTCTCTTTCTCCTTTTACGCCTTTCTTTTTTGCCGAATAAAATGAACGGAAAGGAAGTCTTAATAGGTAAACTATTACAATTAGTACAATTAATATGTAAAAAGGGGATTCCACTTTTTTAGATTGTTAGTATTAGTACTATTTATCTTAAGTTTTGTATAGAACACAAAGTTAGGTATTTCTCTTGTGAATAAATAAATAGAACGGTACGCTGTACCTTTTTAGCCCTGATGATTCTTTCTTTTATAAAGAGAACAGTACGCTGTATAGGGAAGACGCACACTATATTTTGTTCGCGAATTATCGCAAATTAACGCGGATTGAAACAATGATCAGCTTTGCTGACCCTTGTTTCAAAATAAATCCGTAAAAATTAGTGTAATCTGTGGATAAGTTTTCTTTTTATTAAAATACATGTCGATTTCTGAACGTAAACTTAAAGTGTGAGTTTGCCCTGGTACGCTGTACCTACGGTTTGGTATTCTGAAGGAATTTTCTCAATTGATTTGAAAGAAAATCATCATTACAAAAGTATTTGGTGTAGAACGTCAAACTATTTATAAACCCACAGGTGATAAAGAAAATCTAAGCTGCAGCGCAGCGCTCTATTACCTTAATAAGCTTATATAGAAGTAAGTCTCGCCTAACTTAAATCCTCAATCCAACCCTCACAGGAATAAAAAATGCCTCTTGCATCATCACAAAGCCAGACTGAAGATAAATATCAAAATCTGCATTTATTCTATAGTTTAAGCCTCCTCCTAATTCAATTAATGCGGTTCCGGTTCCATTGTCATATTGGTTCCAAATATGATTATAACCTACTTTTAGATTGATTAATGGAGTGAGTTTTGTTTTTAACGGCAGGTATTCGAAATCGGAAAAAACGGAAACCCCATTTATGCCTTCGAAGTTTATATAGCCAAGGCCAATTCCTGCGAATAGCTTATCCTTAAACTGGATTCCATTGATAAGATTTACATCTATTCCACTTTGTTCATTATTGAGATAATCTCCTTTCCAATTTGGGCCAGGGTCAACCTGAACAGTGGTATATTGAAATGCCAAATAGCCTATTTCAAGTTTCCCGGAATAGTTTATTTGTGAGTTGGCTTTTAAAGCGAAAACTATGAGTATGATAATAATTGGGATGAATCTTTTCATGTTTTTTTTCTTAGTCTGTATGGTTTTCTTTCTCACAAACCCAAATATTTCTAGCAAATTTTAACTTCCCTCTCTTCTCAACGGAGCAGAAATCAGCAATTTTTAATCCCGATTTTTTAATTATTGGTTCTATATCTTCAATAGATACAATAACGATACGGGGACTTAACTTTGCTGTTGATTCTATAATGATGGAAAGCAGATTGTCATTTGTTTTGGAGTAATGATTGTATGGCAGGTCGATAATAGCGGAGTCGTATTTTTTATTGTGGTCTTTAATATCGGTGTGATATACATTGGCCTTATAGTTATAGTAGGAGAGGTTATCTAAGGTGTGTTGATAAACCTTCTCATTATTGTCGCATCCTTCTATATCGAAGCCTGAAATACATCCTTCCAATATAACGGTACCTGCGCCACAACAAGCATCCAATATTTTATTGCTTTTATCTCCCTTCGATGCGATATTGACAAGGGTTTTAGCAATATTTATACTTATCGAGTTGCTATATGAATATGGTTTACTCTTGTGTTTGAGCCAATCGGTAGTTTGGTTTATTAATTCCCCGAAATACCAAACATTTTCATAAAAGCATATCGCGAAGGTGATCGATGGATTATAATAATCAGGCGGAGATTCTATGCAAAACCCAACATCTCTTAGCTTTTTAAGTTTGTCGGTATATTCTATGGTATCACCATCTAAGGTCAGGTATTCAATTTTAAATCCATCAATACGAATGTTTTCTTTCTTGATCTTCTTTATTAATTCAGAATAATTTTCTGAGGAGCTAATGATATCAACTCTTTTCTTAATAAAAGGACTGCTTGAAGGATCAACCTTGATATTCGAGAATAGCAATTTATCTTTTTCGGCTACATCAAAAAGTTGTCTCGATTCCAATTTGCATAAATCGCTATGGTGATAATCGTAATTAAATGAGTATAGGTGATTGTATTTGGTCATTTTATTAGTAAAGTTTTTGTGGGTCTTTTAAAAAGTGTGAGAGTTAATTACTTTTAAATCAGATGTGCTTATTGGTTTTCTTATTTCAGAAACTTCTAATGCTTATTCAATTTCTTAATTGCTTTATCAAAGTCGGATTCAATATTTTGAATCTTATTGAACTTATCATATTCTTCAAATGCTTTTATTTCAGCCTGTCTAGCGGATATGCTTCCTTTTCCTTCTAAAATTTTATACTCATTAAACTCAAGAAATTTATTTACGCTTTCTGCAAACTGTTTCATCGAGAATGAATTTCTGTTTTCTATTATTCGCTCTATATAATCAAAATAACTACTTATTGTTCTTTCTAAACTTTTAATTTCCTTCTCTGATAAATAATTTTTCGCAACAGTGGTATCTGATTTCAAAACCCTTCCTTTTGGTGCGTTTTTCCAGGTTAGAAGACCCATAAATTCCTTTTCAGAATCAGATTTTTTAAAGATTATTTCCGCAGCAGTTTTGCCATGAATTGCATAATGAAATTTGTTTTGGACGGAAGCATAAAAATCTTTTGTAGTATTAGATGTAGAATCATAGTCTATGCTACATTCAGCATAGATATCGGTTATTTGTTGATATATTCGCCTTTCACTAGACCGTATTGAACGAACTCGTTCAAGCAACTCTTTAAAATAATCCTTACCAAAATAACGTCCATTTTTTAATCGTTCGTCATCTATAATAAATCCTTTGACGATAAAATCTTTTAATGTCTGAGTTGCCCAGATTCTGAATTTTGTAGCTTGTTTTGAATTTACACGATATCCAACTGAAATGATAGCATCTAGGTTGAAATATTTCACTTGATATTTTTTATTATCAGAAGCAGTTGTTTCCAAAATGGAAATAACTGCCTCTTCGCTTAATTCTTCAGATTCAAAAATTTTTTTTAAATGCTTACTGATAGCAGGAACTTGTACGCTAAATAATTGGGCAATTGATTTTTGTGAAAGCCAAACAGTTTCTTTATTTAAAATAACTTCGACTTTTACTTCTCCTTCAGGAGCGGTATAGAGCATAAAGTCTGTTAATTCATCTTTAACTGATAGCTTTTTCATTTGCCTGAAATTGTGATTTATATTCTAGGTTTAACAAATATACAATCAATATTTCATTTATCAATAGGAGCAAAAGAAGGGGAGGGAAATCATCATTGCAAAAATAATTGGTGCAGCGCACCAAACTATTTATAAAACCTAAACGATAGGGGGTGAGCTGCATCACAGCATTCTGTTGTTGGATTTTTGTGCAATATTCACTCGGATTGCAATCAGGTACCTAGGAAAAGCACATCAGAACTAAATCGGAGCTTGCGGGATTTTTGTTATGCATCAAATTAAATACAGCCTTTTTCATCTTTATGAATCATTTTAATCTCCAAGGTATCAATATGACCTGTTTTATCAACTGAGAAAGTATATCTATTTGTTATAATTGGATTACATAAATGATCCATTCGTGTAGCTCTTACTATAAACTTATTATTCTTCCTTTTAACACCTGTGTGAGTGGTGTCGTTATAAATAGGGGGAAACCCCATTGACATAATATATATTTGGGCTTCTGTTTCTGTGTCAATTTCTCCTAAAAAGGTTCTTAATTCAGAGCTTGTATTCCATACCTTAGTTTCATTCTTAAATTGACTTAATACATAGTTAAATCCTCTCATATGAGGGAACTCTGAAAATCCTGATTCTACTTTTATGCTATCGAATTTCAAATTCATTTCATCCTTAATATTTGCATCTAAAACAGGATTTACTCTAAAAATAAATTCTCTTTCTGAACTTGGACCCACCCTAAATTCAAAATAGTCATATTCAATTCCAGGATTTATATCTAGAGAATCAAGCTTCTCTGGAAATGGGATAAAACAATTTTCGGATTGTTGAGAACATCCTAGTAATAGAATTATGAGTAAAAAGATTAATGTTTTATTCATCATGTATTATATCCCTTGGTATCGACTTTGAGATTACGGGTTTTCGAAGCATTTACATTTCAATTTACAACCTGTTTTTATTTTATTCAAATCTATTAATTATTACTGATTATGGTGTTGCTTATATAGCGAATCTTAGTATGGGTTGTTATTGTTATTTATCAGATTTACGATAACCTTAACCATCATTTCTTTTTCATCTGGGTTACTAACAGCAATCATTAAAGTCAATGCTACTAATGCATTATCTGCAATTCTCTTATTTCCATATACATCGAAAAGAACACCATTTTTTTCCAAGAAATAAAGAAAAAGAAATGCAGCTATTCGTTTGTTCCCATCTGTAAATGAATGATTCTTAGTTATAAAGTACAATAAATTCCCTGCTTTTTCTTCGATACTTGGATACAGGTCTTCCCCTCCAAATGTTTGAAATATTGTGCCTATTGAACTTCTAAATGACTTATCTTTTTCATGGCCAAATAAATCACTATTTCCATGAGCTTTTTTAGCCAGTTTTATTTGACTAATAGCTTCTTCGTAAGTTAATTGGTATGTTTCTTTTCCTGATGTGTCTTTAATAACTAAACTTTGATAATCATATTGGTCTAATATATCAAGTGCATAAGCATAGTCTGAGATTATCTTCAATAATCCAACACTTTCATCATTTGAGAGTGTTTTGTGGTTTATTACATTTCCAAGTAGTTTTACAGATTTCTGAAGTTCTTTTAATTGTTCATTTTGTTGAGTCAATCGTTTCTCATTAATTGAAAATCCTTTTATCAGATAATCTTTTAAAATTTTATTTGCCCAAATTCTGAATTGAATTCCACGTTTTGAATTTACTCTGTATCCGACTGAAATTATTGCATCTAAATTGTACAATTTAATTTTTCGTCTTACTTTTCTTTTACCCTCTATTTGAACTACCGAGGAATCCTCGGTAGTTGCAACTTCATCTAATTCAGCTGATTTATATATGTTTTTTAGATGTAAACTAATTGTATCAACATCTTTGTCAAACAAAAAAGCCATTTGTTTTTGTGAAAGCCAAACTGTTTCGTTATTTAAAATAACTTCGACTTTTACTTCTCCTTCAGGAGCGGTATAAAGTAAAAAGTCTGTTAATTCATCTTTTGCTGATAGCTTTTTCATTTGCCTGCAATTGTTATTTATATTCTAGGTTTAATACCAACTAAAAACCATATTGAGTGATATAAATCGTTTCTATTTCTCTTACTTTTTTAAAGAAAATATTTCCGTAGCTATGGCTATGCAAAGATTTTATTTCTCAATTAAGAAAAATATATTCCGATTTATTTATCCCTCATACGGATATTTATTTGGTATAACAAATGTACAATCAATATTTCATTTGTCACAAGGACCAATTAGAAGGGCAGAAAAATCAGTATTACTAAAGAAATTGGAGCAGAGCACCAAACTATTTATAAAACCCTAAACGACAGGGGAGTCTTGAGCTGCAGTGCAGCGTTCTATTTGCCGTAATCCTATGGCTTTGAAACTACTCATCATGCTATTTTACTCATAGGACTAAAATGACCTGTTTTAATTTGGAACAACAAAAGCTAAATATTTACTCAAAGGATATTTTCTAGCCTCCCCTAAAATAAATCTTTGTGTGGTAATGTGTAAATAGAACGGTACGCTGTACCTTAGTAAACCTGTGGATTCTTTCTTTTATAAAGAGGACCGTACGCTGTACCTATGTTTTGGTATTCTGATGGGATATTCTCATTTGATTTAAAGGAAAATCATCATTGTTAAAGTAATTGGTGCAGCGCACTGACTATTTAAAAAAACTTAAACGATAGGGGAGCCTTGAGCTGTGGCGCAGCGTTCTATTATTAATAGGTTTCTTTGATATATACTAATTGCAAATTGGAGCTAATGACTATTTGTCCCTCAATAATTTAAATTGCCTTTCAACGAGTTCCTTTCGTGTGGGGCCAGTAGGTTCCTCTTTTAATTTTATTGCAATTTCAATAAACTCATTAGCTAATTCAATAAAGGCTTTGCTTTTTGTATAGTTTTCTAGCCAATCCGTAAAATCATTTAAGTCTTCATCTGTTTTTTTATAAGTAAAATGTTCTAAAATTGTAGCGCTTTCCCAATTAGAACCTTCCCACTTTTCAATTTGCAAAAGCTCTTTTTTTAAGAACTGATCTAATAGGTAAATATTTGAGAAAAAGGTTTGATTGGCTTTTCGTTCAGCCTCTTTTGTTTTTCCATTTTTATAAAGAATAATGGTCCATTCAAATAAAAATATGGGATATCCTGAATCATCGGCAAAAGTTCTATCAAACCATCTTAAATATCTTAAGCCTCCTTTGTAATCTTTTATCTTTAAATATAAGGCAGGTGGTAAATATCGAAGTCCTCTTCCGTCATGATGATAGCCTCCCCAATGTTTTTTATCGGCGGCCAGCTCTTTTTTGATTCTTGTAATTTTTGTTCTAATTCTTTCTTCTTGTTTAGGAGTCATCATGTTTGTTTTTCCAAGATCCTGTTTTTAAGATCCATTTGTTCGTGTAAAATTCTTGTTATTTCTACATCTTGAGTATTTATTTTTCGAAAGAAGATGATATGTCGACCTGATTTAAATCCAAATAGATTTTCTACTATGTTGCTGTAGTTTTTGCCAAGACTTGGGTGGTTTGCAATTTCTTTACAATCATCAATTAGTAATTGATAATAGATGTCTGCCTGATGCTCCGACCAATTATCATAAGTGTAATTCCAAATTCCAGATAAATCCTCAATAGCTTTTCTTGTAAAACTATATTTGGCCATTTGTTTTTCGTTTAGCTTTTAAATTTTCCAAATGTTTTTCTGGATTAAAGTCGGAAGCAATTCCGCTTTCAATTCCTTCATTGATAGCAGCCTTTAGAGCTATTGCTTTGTTTTCTTCTTCTTCTAATAATCTTAATCCAGCACGTATTACTTCACTGACATTTTTATACCTTCCTTCTGATATTCGGCCTTGAACAAAGGTGTCGAAGTAGCCTCCTAGGGAAACTGATGTATTTCTACTCATAGGTTTTAATTTATTTCAAAGGTACCAAAAATTGGTATAAATATCAAGATTGAAATTTTAAATTCATTTACAAGCCTCTTTTTGATTATTGGATTTATAACATAGAAATCACAAAGCTGGCGTAAAGCCAAGGAGTTGATATCTTCTTAAGACTTAATTTCCAACTCTCCCCATCTCAAACCTACCAATTGTGCTTAACTATACTAAAATCACAGAACTTAATACTAAGCAAGTGCTTTTTTCTAACCTCCCCTAAAATAACTCTTAGCCTAGGAATTGATAAATAGAACGGTACGCTGTACCTTGGTAAACCTGTGGATTCTTTCTTTTACAAAGAGGACGGTACGTTGTACCTAGGCATTGGTATTCTGATGGAATATTCTCAATTGATTTAAAGGAAAATCATCATTGCAAAAGTAATTGGTGCATTCCACCAAACTATTTATAAAAACCTAAACGATAAGGGAGTTTTGAGCTGCAGCGCAGCGTTCTATTAATTTTTTTTTGTGTATTTGTAATTCCTCCGCTCAAGGCCTAAAATAAACAGCGTAGTGGGTTGTATCCCAATAAACTATAATTCATGTAAATTTATTTTTTCTCCTTAAGAAACGTATTTATAAATTTAGCTATAGAATTTGAAAACAAATCATCTCCTTTTAATTCATTGTTCCCAGACTTATATCGCTTGTCAGTAAATAAGTTCTTTAAATCTTTTCTTGGTTTTTTACCATTGCTTTTCCAAAATAGTCCCATTTAAATTATTGCTTGTTATTAAAAATAAGTTTTTTGTTCATTATTTTCAAACATATGCACGTAAGAAATCTAATATATAGTTAGTCTAAGCTTTGAATTAGGTCTGCTAGGTCATTGAGATTATTAGTTAATAACCAAGCTCTTTCAGTATATAAATTTACATCAGAATCCAATAGGTTTTCTTTTTCCAAAATAGTTTCATCTATTAAGTCCGAGAAAAGAGAATAAATATTATGTGTGATATAATTCCGTTGTTTGGAAATCATGTCAAAAGCTAAAAATTCGTTATCAGGTATTAGCTTGTTTTTATTTGCGATTCTTATTAGTTTGCCTAGTGTTGCCTTTTTATAATCTCCTGCTATTTTATTCCTGAGCAATAGAAAAATCAACTCTGTTTCTAATTTCCCTGATGCTAACGCAACTTTTCCTAATTGTGAAGTAAACTCTTCTGAGTTGTTTAGTAAATTGTAAAATTCTAAACCTTTACTTGATTTTCCTTTGTTCATTATTCTTTCAAGTTATTTTTATAAAACAATAATCGACCATAGTAATTTATATTTGTAGTAAATATTATTTTTGGTAATTTAAATTATCGTTTGTTTATGTGTTCTCAGAAATTGATTCCTCTTGCCATTTAATATATAATTCATCGTCTAAATCAAACTGTTCTAAAGCTAACTTTATACGACTTACTTTATTGTCATTACTAAGGTTTGTTTCTACAAAATATGTGTCGTTTAAGCTTATACCTCTTCTCATACCAAGTTTTGTTTTCGATAGTTGTAATTTAGTATGTAAATCTGTATTAAAGAATGTTTCAGGTTGAAGTTCTAACAGAGTTTTCAAAACATGAAGATATAAATCACTAATTGTATGAAAAACTAATTTTTGGTCAAACAGAATAGCATAGTCCAACTTCTTTCCAGTCGGATCAGAAATTTCAAAGAAGTTGATTTCATCTTCTTTTTCTTTTATTGTAGGTAATTCAGGATATTTCCAAATCTCTAGAAATCTATCAGCTAAGATTTTATGCCGTTTTTTTAATTGCTCTAAATTCCAGTTTTCAATTTGGGTCAACGACCTATTTAACCAAAGTCGGCTAAACTTATAACCTTGTTCGCCGCCATCTTTGTTCATGTTTAGCTTTTCTAGAAAGCTTTTATTTCCTAACTGACCATTGTTGCCTGATAGGGTAAGGTTAGCCATAGTGTTTTTATAATTTTCTTTGATGTTGGTCATTTCTTCAATACTCATTGAGCTTGACCATGAAGAATCAGGGTTTTGAGGAAAAATATGTTCAATTGTAATACTTTGATTTCCCTCAATCTGTACGTACTCATTGTTGTTGAAATTTTCAAGTCTATCAAGGAAATAAATCCTATTTTTAGATTTTATACTATACATGTCCTTTTTCTTCAGTGTATTTAATACTTCACTATCAGATGGGAAGCGTTGGCTTCCCCTTTTCTTTAACAAGGCAAATTCAAGTGATTTTACGTAATCACATAAATCTATATCAGAATACAATGTCATGAAGATTTTGTTTAAGGCATTGGTGCCAAGTCCAATAATGAATCTTCTCCATGCAAAGGACTGGATGATTTCTAAAACTGAAATAAATTCAGATTCCGATATTACTCCAT
>JADGDY010000139.1 GCA_016744655.1 Bacteroidales bacterium
CCAAGTAAGATAAGTTTTCTTAAGATTATAAGCTATTAATTTAATAAGAGCTTGTTTTTCTTCACCCTCCTCAAATTCGATCGCTTTATCAATAATACCTTGCAAATTTCTTCCGTAAGTCCTAAATTTCAAGTTATCGTCAGCATATTCCATTGGTTTAGGTTTTGCTGCAATTTTATCTTGGTCAGGCATTGGATATGGAGAATCCACATCTAAATCAAAGCTAGCGATAATATAAAAATGATCCCATATTTTTTGGTTGTAATCGCCATAGGTACCAGCTTGAGAATTCAAGTTGCCCATTACTTTTACAATATATTTGGCTGATTCTGTGCGCTTGTCTCTATCTTCGATGCTCTTGGCATATTCTACCATTTTTTGAACATTACGACCATATTCTGGAATAACAAGTTTGTTTCGTGAAGTATTATAATCCATTAAAAATTTATTAGGTGAAAAGATTCACTGTATTGGGTAATATTGTTTTAAATCCTGTAAATAGTGATGCTTATTGTAGGAAATCAATGCAAATATAAAATTATTTTACAATTCGAAGCCTTGCAAACCTTAAAATTAATTGCTTCTCTCCATCTTTAAACTTCACTTTTGCTTTTTTATTGGGTCCTTGCCCTTCTAATTTTACAACTTCCCCTTGTCCAAACCTTTGATGTTCCACATGCATTCCTTCCAAAATTTCATCTGGATCACTAGCCTTTAGTGAAGATGTAGGTCTATTTACAATGTTAGATGAAGAACTGGCAGATTCCACTTTTTTATAGGAAGGACGTGGAGGAGCTTTTGCTTCAACAGTTTTTGCTTTTATTCTAATACCTCCTCCAATAGGTTCAATTTTTTTGGTTTTTGGCCTTCTTGGTAGGTCGAGATACTCAGGTTCTATTTCATCAATAAATCGACTGGGTTCGCAATAATCCAATTTACCCCACTTAAACCTCGACTCAGCATAGGAAATACTTACTTTCTTTTCAGCACGAGTTAATGCCACATAAAACAGCCTCCTCTCCTCTTCTAAATCGGCTCTCGAATTTAATGACATCATTGATGGAAATAAGTTCTCTTCTACACCAACAATGTGAACATAAGGAAACTCTAATCCCTTAGCTTGATGAATAGTCATTAAAGAAACTTTAGGTCTGTCATCTTTTTCTTGCTCATCAGCATCTGTCAACAGTGCAATATCTTGCATGTATTCTTCTAGGTTTTTTACTCTTACTTCACCAGTTACAGGATCGGCATTATCTGTCTCTACAAATTCTTTTATACCTCCCATAAGCACTTCTATGTTCTCAAACCTAGAAACACCTTCTGGAGTTTTATCAGTATATAAAGCAGATAATAAGCCCGTTGACTTACCAATCTCTTGTCCTAAATCGTAAGCATTTAATTCCTTCAATTGTGCTTTAAAGCTTTCAACCATCGTAATAAAGTCAACCAATTTATTAGTGGTTCCTGAATTCAAACCAATTTGCATAGATTTTGAATTCTTCATGATATCCCACAATGGCATTCCATGTTTTGATCCTGCTACAATTATCTTTTCCATGGTGGTTTTACCAATTCCACGAACCGGATAATTGATGACTCTCTTTAAGGCCTCTTCATCCGATGAATTGATAGTCAAACGGAAATAAGCTAATAAATCTTTAATCTCCTTACGCTTATAGAAAGACAATCCACCAAAAATTCGATAGGGTAAATTCAACCTCCTTAAAGCCTCCTCCATAGAACGCGATTGCGCATTAGTTCTATAAAGAATAGCAAAAGAATCTAAAGTCTTATTCTCGTTCATCTGATCAGAGAATATTTGATGAGCCACCATACTTCCTTCTTCTTTATCGCTACTGGCTCTAATCAACTTTATCTTTTCACCTACTTTATTGTCGGTCCAAACCTTCTTAAATATCTGTGATTTATTATTATGAATTACCGTATTGGCAGCATTCACAATATTCTGAGTAGAACGATAATTCTGTTCTAACTTAACAGTTAGAAGCTCAGGATAATCTTTCTGAAAGTTGAGGATGTTTTCAATATTTGCACCACGGAAAGCATAGATACTCTGTGCATCATCACCTACTACACAAACATTTAGATTATTGGCAGCAAGCTTCTTCACAATCAGATACTGAGAGAAGTTAGTATCCTGATACTCATCCACTAATACATAGTGAAATTTTTGCTGGTATTTGTATAAAACTTCAGGATAATCTCTGAACAATACATTTATTTTAAACAGTAAATCATCAAAATCCATGGCTGCATTGGCCAATAATTTCTTTTGATATAATTTATAAAGATTGGCAATTTGAGGTCTTCCACTACTTTTATCTTGGTTCATCAACTCTGCATTCTGAACATAAGCATCGGGTGAAATCAGATTATTCTTAGCAGAAGAAATTCTACTCAACACAAAAGAATCTTGATAAACTTTTGGGTCCAAATTTTGAGATTTCACTATCCCTTTCATGGTACTTTTACTATCATCGGTATCGTAAATAGTAAAGTTAGAAGGAAAGCCTAAATAGCTTGCTTCAACTCTCAAAATCCTAGCAAAAACGGAGTGAAAAGTTCCCATCCAAAGCGAACGGGCATTTCCATGCCCCACCAAAGAACCAATACGTTCTTTCATTTCTCGAGCTGCCTTGTTGGTAAAAGTAAGCGACAGAATATTAAAAGGGTCAATTCCTCTTTTCAATAAATAAGCAATACGGTAGGTCAGAACTCTGGTTTTACCCGATCCTGCTCCTGCTACTACCATTATTGGTCCATCTGTTCTCACTACAGCTTCTTGCTGCTTATCGTTTAAACCACTTAATAATTCTTCCAAAATATATTGTTTTCTAAAGTTCTAAATGTAATTTTAAGGATTGAGCAGTGTAGGTATTAGACTTCAATAAATCTTCAGGAAGTCCAGCAAACACTATTTCTCCACCTTTGTCTCCTCCTTCTGGTCCCAAATCGATAATCCAATCGGCATTTTTCACCATATCCAAATTATGTTCTATCACAATTAAGGAATGACCTTGATCTATTAAAGCATAAAAAGCTTTTAATAAATTATCGATATCGTGAAAATGCAGTCCCGTTGTAGGCTCGTCGAAGATAAACAAAATAGGATCTATATTTTGTCCCTTTGATAAATAATAAGCCAACTTGATTCTTTGTGCCTCACCACCACTTAAAGTAGAGCTCGATTGTCCCATTTTCAAATAACCCAATCCTACATCTTGTAAAGGACTAAGTTTATTGATGATATTCGACATGAGTTTATATTGTCCCTTGTGCTCTGCAAAGAATTCTAAAGCCTGGTTGATGGTCATATCAAGGATTTCGAATACATTCTTCCCTCCTATGGTTACATCTAAGACCTCATCTTTAAAACGCATTCCTTTACATTCCTCACACACCAAGCTGATATCAGCCATAAACTGCATTTCAATCTTCACAGTTCCTTCACCTTCACAAGTTTCACAGCGACCTCCGGGAATATTAAATGAGAAATATCCTGGTTTATATCCTCTGATTGTAGAAAGCTTTTCTTTGGAGAACAACTGGCGAATATCATCCCAAGCTTTCACATAGGTAGCTGGATTAGATCGAGAGGAGCGCCCGATAGGATTCTGGTCTATCATTTCTACATCGCTAATTCTCCCATAGTCACCTTTTAGCTGACCAAAGTTTCCAGTTTTTTGAGCATAACCTCCAAAGTGTTTCTTTAGAGCTGGAAACAAAATCCCCTTTACCAAACTCGTTTTACCCGAACCACTCACACCAGTAACTACTGTATAAGTATTCAATGGAAACTTTGCACTAACATTCTTCAAATTATGCTCTACTGCGTGAGTAATTTCGATATAATCTCTCCATTTACGCTTATACTCCAGCGAAGCCACCTCCATTTTCCTTTGGATATAAAGAGCAGTTAAACCCTCTTCTTCTTTTTGTAATTCATCCATATTTCCAGAAAATACCAATTCGCCTCCCAAATAACCAGCATGAGGTCCGAGATCGATAATATGATCGGCCGTACGGATGATTTCTTCATCGTGTTCCACAACAACAACTGTATTTCCTAAATCTCTGAGGTCTTTTAACACCTTAATTAATCGGGATGTATCACGTGAATGAAGTCCAATTGAGGGTTCATCTAATATGTATATAGATCCCACCAAATTGCTTCCTAATGAAGTTGCTAAGTTAATTCTTTGAGACTCTCCACCAGAAAGGCTTCCTGCAAGTCTATTTAGACTTAAATACCCTAATCCAACATCAATCAAGAATTTCAATCGCCTTTTGATTTCTAAGAGAATGCGACTTCCCAATTGCAAATCGTGATCGTTTAATTCAATTTTATCGAAAAATTCTTTTAAATCAACCAACTGTACCTTTACTAAATCACTGATGCTTTTATCATAGATTTTCACATAGTTGGCATCATGCCTGAGCCTAGTTCCTTCACATTCTGGACATTCTGTCTTTCCTCTATAGCGAGAAAGCATCACACGGTACTGTATTTTATAAGCTTGTTCTTCTACTTCTTTAAAGAACTCATTTAAACCTGCAAAAAACTGATTACCAGCCCACAATAGTTGATATTCTTTTTTTGACAACTCACTTATAGCCTTATGAACAGGGAAAGAAAAATGATGAGCATTCATCAATAATTGATTTTTCCATTCACCCATCTTTTCACCTTTCCAGCAAGCGATTGCTCCTTCATATACCGATTTCGATTTATCTGGTATCACCAAATCTGGATCAATGCCTATGATCGTTCCAAAACCATCACAGCGCTTACAAGCTCCATAGGGATTATTAAAAGTGAAAAGGTTTAATGAAGGCTCCTCAAATGTAATCCCATCCAATTCAAATTTATTACTGAATTCATGGATGATTTCACCATCTGCTGTCATTTCATGTAATTGACAAATGCCTTTTCCTTCAAAAAATGCAGTTTGCACAGAATCGGCCATTCGAGACTCAAACTCATTATTATGTTTTACAGCCAATCTATCAATAATCACATGAACATGAGTATTTTTTTCAAGACCTATTATATCAATCACAGCAGAAATACTCTCTACTTTGCCCTCAAGACCAACCCTAGTATATCCCTGTTGCAGCATGATTTTTAACTGATCATAGAAATTTCGTCCTTCTGGTATTTCAACTGGAGCTGAAATCATGAGTTTACTGCCTTCATCCCAACTTAAGGCTTTATCAATTACATCAGAGGTGGAGTGTCTTTTAACTATTTTACCACTGGTTGGCGAATAGGTTTTTCCAACTCGAGCAAATAATAGTTTGAGGTATTCATATATTTCGGTACTCGTACCTACTGTAGAACGCGGATTACGAGAAATTACTTTTTGTTCAATGGCTATGGCAGGAGATATACCTTTAATATATTCCACATCTGGCTTATCCATCCTCCCCAAAAACTGACGAGCATAGCTACTTAAGCTTTCCACATAACGTCTTTGCCCTTCGGCATAAAGCGTATCGAATGCCAATGAAGACTTCCCAGAACCACTAAGGCCAGTTATTACTACCAATTTATTTCGAGGAATGGCAACATCTACATTTTTTAAATTATGGATGTGCGCATTCTTTATAAGTATATATTTCTTAGGATCAAGCTTTTCAAGATTGATTTGCATTTAAAACAAGGTTTTTTGAGGTTGTTTTTACAAAATTCCAGCAAAATTATTAATTATATTTGCATCTGAGCGTTTTTTTTCCTTAATTTGCGTTGATTAAAACACGTTTTATTAACAATCTTAAAATCTCGGAGGATACCATATAGAATAAACTCTACTCTTTTATAGAAAAATCAAATCAAAAAAAAGGAGGTTTTATGAATTCTTTCACAACTAGTGATAAAGAGCTCATCAGAGATTATTTGAATGGCCGCGAGTCTTCACTTGAGAAAATCATTCTCAGACATAAAGATAAACTCTACGCTTATATTTTTACCATGGTTAAGTGTCATCAAACTACAGATGATATCTTTCAGGATACCTTTATTAAGGTCATCCACACACTTAAGGTTGGCAGTTATAATGAAGAAGGTAAATTCATTCACTGGGTAACTAGAATTGCTCATAACTTAATTATCGATCATTTTAGAAAGAATAATAGAATGCCGATTCAGTCGCAAAAAGATGATAAAGATCCTTTTGAGAGAATCTATTTACCATCCCCTTCTGTTGAGGATCTTTTAATAGAAGAGCAAATACATAAGGATGTAAAGGCCCTTGTTGAGGAATTACCAGCAGACCAAAAAGAAGTTTTAAAAATGCGCCACTATATGGGCATGAGCTTTAAGGACATTGCTGATTCTACTGATGTTTCCATCAATACAGCCTTAGGTAGAATGCGTTATGCGATTATCAATTTACGCAAGTTTGCCACTGAAAGAGATATTATTTTGACACGTTAAACAATAA
This sequence comes from Bacteroidales bacterium, assembly GCA_016744655.1. GTDB lineage: Bacteria > Bacteroidota > Bacteroidia > Bacteroidales > UBA12170 > UBA12170. The sequence continues at coordinate 6,468 of JADGDY010000139.1, forward strand.
GCTTCGACTTTTGCCGTTTCCTTATGGAAATAAATAATCACAAAAGTCGATATATGAATAAATTTTACACTAGAGAAGCAAAAACCATATCAAGTAAACAAGAGGGAATAAAGATTAATTCTGGACCTTCGGATATGGCTATACAAAACATCCTAAACTACTCTCGTGCACTTGATGTGAGGAAGAGTAAGAGAAATCAAACCATTGAATTGGTTTTGAATTAAGATATGGAACCAGACTTAGGTCTGGTTTTTTTGTGTCTTGTGATTTTCACCCAGTTATTTGAACTGGGCATTATGCGTCCCTACTTCAGAGTTAATTAATATTCAAGTTAAGCCATTTCGACAAGTCTGTCTAGCTACATCGCCAGATAGACTCAACAACCATTTACACTCTAGAAAGAAATAGCACTTTTACCTCATAATATTCAACAGGTTTTTTATTATTTTCGCAAACTAAAGTAAAGGCATGAAGAAAATCGTTACCATTATTGGGGCTCGTCCACAAATTATTAAAGCTGCTGCATTAAGCCGAGCTATAAAAAACCATTTTCAAAATAAAATTCAGGAAATTATAGTGCATACTGGTCAGCATTATGATGCGAATATGTCAGAGATCTTTTTTGAAGAACTGAATATTCCTAAACCTGATTATAATTTGAATGTAGGTTCTGGAAAACATGGCGAGCAAACCGCTAAAATGATTCAGGGTATTGAAGAAATCCTTATCAACGAAAAACCAGATGCGTTGGTTTTATATGGTGATACCAATTCAACTTTAGCTGGAGCAATAGCTGCCAGCAAAATACATATTCCTATTGTTCATATAGAAGCAGGACTTCGTTCTTTTAATAAGCGTATGCCCGAGGAAATCAATAGAATTATGTGTGATCACGCTTCTACCTTACTCTTCTCTCCTACTTCAACAGGTTATAAAAATCTGATTAACGAAGGATTTAAAGAATTGGAGGAGGGTCCTTTTCATATAGATCGCCCTAAGGTTTATCACAGTGGTGATGTGATGTACGACAATAGTTTACATTTTAGTAAAATGGCAAAAGAGCAATCGAGTATATTAGTAGACGAGAATTTAGAAGCCGGAAGCTTTATTTTAGGTACCATACACCGCGATAATAATACTGACATTCCAGAGCGATTAACCGCTATTTTTGAAGCTTTATTAGAAATAGCCAAGGAACAAAAAATCATATTGCCGCTGCACCCTCGAACCAAGAAAAAGATGAATGAGGTACTCTCTTCAAACTTGTTAAACCAAATTTCTAACTGTAATAATTTGCAAATGATAGCACCTGTTTCATTTTTGGATATGGTCTTATTGGAAGACTCCTCAAAAATGATCATTACAGATTCAGGAGGCGTACAGAAAGAAAGCTTTTTCTTTAAAAAACCTTGTCTGATTCTTAGACCAGAAACAGAATGGGTAGAAATAGTAGAAGCCGGTGCTGCTCATATTTGTGATGCGGATAAAAACATGATTTTAAAATCTTATCATGAATTCATGGTAAAACCTCCTCAACATTTTGAAGGTATTTTTGGAGATGGTAAAGCTGCTGAATTTATTTGTGACGAGATTTTGACTTGCTTGTAAGGTTATTTCATACTTTTTATTATTTCCAAAGTAGCCACAATTACATTCAAAAAAATTAAGAAAAGTAAGCTTATCCTTCAAAAAAATTCGCCTACATTTTCTACATATTACAATGAAGTAATTACAAATCCTTTAGATTGATATATTTATTGTGAAAATATGGTTATATGAATTTATTCATAAAAGCTTAAATCAATAAATAATAAAGTCGATTGCTATTAATCAATTTCATAATAACCTATTTGTCATCAGCTTAAATTATTAATCATGGCATTTAAATATCCCTGTGATAATTAAATTCTTAGCATAACTTGTCTTGTTCTCCTACGGGGCTATAGCTACGGAATTGCTTTATTAATCATGAAGTCCTATAATTCAATTAACTCACGAACTAAATATTTTCTTTAGAAAAGTAGGAGAAATAGAAACGATTTATTTTAATCAATATGGTAATAGTATTACTCTCATAAAAAAACCACAAACACTTAAAGCATTTGTGGTTTCTAATATGGTTATAGAGAATTATTAAACATTAAATCTAATGTTCACAATATCCCCATCTTGAACTACATAATTTTTACCTTCGATAAGTAATTTACCATTATCACGACAAGCAGCTTCGGTTTTTAATTCGGCAAAATCTTCATAATGCATTACTTCCGCACGAATAAAACCACGCTCTAAATCACTATGAATAACTCCTGCAGCTTGCGGAGCTTTAGTCCCTTTTCTGATGGTCCAAGCATGAATTTCTTTAGGTCCAGCTGTAAAGAAAGATTGAAGGTTTAATAAATGATAAGCTCCTCTTACGAATTTACCAACACCTGGCTCTTCTAATCCAGCATCATCAAGAAAATCTCTTTGGTCTTCTTCATCTAGTTCAGCAATCTCAGCTTCTAAGGATCCTGCAATAATCAAAACCTCACCATCACCACCAACAGCTTCTTTTACTTTATTTACAAAATCATTTCCATCAACAGCGGAAGAATCATCCACATTACAAACATACAGAGTTGGCTTATCTGTAAGCAAATACATATCTTGGATAAAATCTGTACGGTCGGCTTCGGTACAATCAAAATCTCTCACATTTCCAAAATCTTCTAAAAATGCTTTAAGGTTAGTCAATATTTCAACTCCTCTTTTGGCTTGCTTGTCTCCTACTTTTACCAATTTACCCAAACGCTCAATTTTGCGTTCTACTAAATCTAAATCGCGAACCTGAAGTTCAAAATCTACAATTTCTTTATCTCGAACAGGATCCACAGAACCTTCGATATGAGGTAGGTTTTCGTCTTCGAAACATCTTAACACATGGATTAAAGCATTTGTTTGCTGAATATCGGCAAGGAATTTATTACCAACACCTTCTCCTTCACTAGAACCTTTTGTTAAACCTGGGATATCAACTAATTCAACAGTCGCTGGAATGATTTTCCCTGAGTTCATCAAATCATAAAGAACCTTCAAACGTGGATCTATTACGTTTACCATTCCAATATTTGACTTATTAGTAGAGAAAGCAAAATTGCTGGTCTCTGCTTTTGTATTTGATACACAATTAAAAATAGTTGTCTTACCAATGTTTGACAAACCAATAATACCGCATTTTAATGCCATAATGCTATTTATTTGAATTTTCTAAAATGATTCTTTATTAAACTTATCTGGATGAGCCGCCGAAACCCCAAGATAAACTTGTCTGATGGTTTCAAAATCTACTTTCTCATCCCCCGTTAAATGAATGGTTGTTTTAGTACCTAAGGTTTTCTTTTCATAATCGATAAAACCTAATACCACCGGAACATCTGCATCCTTAGCAATGAAATAAAAACCTCGCATCCATTTCCTCACTCTTTTGCGAGTACCTTCTGGTGTAATTGTTAGCAGAAATTCATCTCGCTTATGAAACTCATCTACCATCATCTTTACTAAACCTACTCTTCTTCCAGATTTTACTGGAATAGCGCCCAAAGATTTTATCCAAATTCCTAAAGGAAAAAAGAAGAACTTTTCGTTTATCATAAACTTCACCGATTTCCTGATGGTATTATAATAAAGCCTTCCTAAAACAAAATCCCAGCCACTAGTATGAGGAGCTGCAATTATCATAAACTTTTTACCTTCAGGGAAATCACCTTCCACCTTCCAACCAAATAGTTTTAATGCTGTTTTACTAAGAAATCTAACCATTTTCATTTATTAACGGGCGCAAAGATAATTGAATTGATTGATTTATTAAAAATATTGGAAATAGTTTTATGGTCACTATTTTACAAAGCCACATTTGCATAACAAAATGATAAAAGGAAATAATAAATCAAAGTCATTCTAGAGGTTACACCCTTAATCGAAACGAATGGATTTAGCTGGTTCAATTCTCGATGTAACCATAGCTGGTAGTACCATAAAAAGCAATACTAATAATAAAGTGGAAACATTAAGTATTATAATTGCCCAAATATCTATATTTATTGGAACCACAGACATATAGTAGGTCTCAGCATCTAACTTCACCAAACCATAATTCTTTTGTAACCAACCCAATCCTATTCCTATTAAATTACCAAAGAACAATCCAATAATGATAATATAGGCAGCTTGTGAGAGGAAAACTTTTCTAATTAAAGAATTCCTTGCTCCCATTGATTTTAAGACTCCTATCATTTGAGTTCTTTCTAGAATGAGTACCAATAATGTAGAAATCATACTGACTGTAGCAACCAAAATAATGAGAACCAATATTACTATCACATTGATATCTTGTAATTGCAACCAATCAAAGATTTGGGGATACCTATTTTTTACATTCTCGGTGGTAAAATCGTAGGGAATCACTCCATATACCTTCTCCTCTACACTTTGAAGCTGAGAAAAATCTTCAACATATAATTCTATTCCACTTACTTTATCATTACCCCAATTATTTAGTTTTTGTAAATGTCTCAAATCTGCCAATACAAACTTCTCATCAAACTCTTCCACTCCAGTTTGATAAATACCAATTACTTCTAACCTTCTTCCACGTAATTGCCCAGTTTCATTATTCACAAAATAAACACGTAGTAAATCTTTTAATTTAATATGAAGTAATTGAGATAATTTCTTTGATATTAGAATTTCATTGGTCTTTTTCTCAGTATAGAAATTTGGAATACGGCCTTGGAGGAGGTTATTTGAGAAGAAAGTTGAGTCAAAATCATCAGCAACTCCTTTTACCATTATTCCCTGCATTTCTTCATCGGTGCGAATAATACCAGCTTTAGAAATAAAAACTTGTGTATTCTTTACACCTTCAATACCCTGGATACTAGAAAAATTAAGACTATCAATATCCACTGGTGGAAGTTCCAAAGAGTTATTTGAGTTGTATTTTACAATGTGAATATGGCCAGTAAAACCACTGAGTTTCTCACCTATTTCTTTTTTAAAACCGGTAAGCACCATCAATGAAATCAACATTACCGACAATCCTAAAACCAAACTAATGATGGATATGATGATAATGGGTCCAGAAAAACTTCCTTTTGTGGGCTTAATGATTCTTGCCGCTAAAAAGAACTCTAATATTTTGGGATTTTTCCAGATTTGCATGCTTCTTGTTAGGTTTCTAATGTTAATATGGACTCTTATTAAAAGAAGCCCTATTTTTGTGTAAAAATATAAAAAACAAGAAGTGAAAAATCATATCCTTATAATCATTTTTACTGCCCTCCTCCTAACAGCCTGTGGACAAGTTTCCCCAGGTGCATATCAATTGGAAGAATATCTTCCTCAATTATATGGAAAGAGTATTGGAATTGTTGCAAATCAAAGCAGTTTAATCAACAACACCCATCTGGTTGACAGTCTATTAAGCAAAGGAATCACCATTAAGAAAGTATATGCACCTGAACATGGTTTTAGAGGAAAAGCCGAGGCCGGTGCTCATGTCAAAGACGGAAAAGATCCGATTACAAGACTTTCTGTTTTGAGTCTTTATGGTAAAAATAAGAAGCCAAATGCTGAGCAATTAGCTGGGATTGATATCATGTTGTTCGACTTACAAGGTGTTGGTGCACGTTTTTACACCTATATTTCCACTTTAAAGTATATTATGGAGGCTTGTGCTGAAAATAATATTCCGCTCATCGTACTCGATCGTCCCAATCCCAACTCTCATTATGTGGATGGTCCTTTATTAGAAACTGAGCATGAAAGTTTTGTTGGCTTAATGCCTATTCCTATTGTATATGGTATGACAGATGGTGAATTGGCCTTAATGATAAATGGAGAAAACTGGAATTCTACAAAATGCAACTTGACAGTTATTAAAATGAAAAACTATAATCACCAATCAAGTTATCATCTTCCTATAAAACCCTCCCCTAATCTTCCTAATTATCAATCCATATACTTATATCCATCTCTTTGTTTATTCGAAGGAACAAAAGTTAGTATTGGCCGAGGAACTGATTTTCCTTTTCAAGTGATTGGTTTTCCAGAGTATGAAGAAAAAGATTTCCAATTCACACCACAAAGTATTGCTGGCGTGAGTGTAAACCCAAAGTTTAAGGGCCAAACTTGCTATGGATTAGATTTAAGAAACTCATATTCAGATATTGACAAAAAACCGAATCAAATCAACATACAGTGGCTTATAGACATCTACCAAAGTTATCCCAATAAAGATGACTTTTTCATTCCATTTTTCGAAAAGCTATCAGGAACCTCAAAACTACGTCAGCAAATCATAGCCGGTGAATCTGAGGAGTCTATCAGAGAAAGTTGGCAAGCTGACTTGAAAACATTTAAGTTGAAGAGAGAGAAATATTTATTATATGAGTAAAATTGGAACTGGAAACAAAAATCAGCATAACATCAATAATTAAGACATGAGAAAAAAATACCTTTCAAAAGCGCTGCTGCTTTTAGGAAGGAAATCATAAGACAATGGGATAAAAAGCTTGATGGGGCTGATTTCGGGCAGACACAG
>JADGDY010000140.1 GCA_016744655.1 Bacteroidales bacterium
GCTTTAGGGGAGCCAAATTGTTGAGTAGCAAAGCAAACTCCAGCATCAGAACATCCTTGAGAAAATACGTAGTTGCTTGAAAATAGTAATAATAGTATTAGGGTTAATTGAGTTATATTTCTTGTTTTCATCTTGGTTTTCTCTTTTGGTCGGAATAATGAGAGTAACCTTACAGGAAATCTATCAAGAATTATTATTGGGCAATTAGTTTTTAATGGTTTACAATATGTCTTTTTATTAAGGAATATAGTTCAACATTATCTATGGGTTTGGTAATATAGTCATTGCAACCAGCTTCCAATGCCTTCTCTCTATCTCCGTTTAAGCCAAAGGCTGTTTGCGCTATGATTACAACATCTTTATTAAACTTACGTATTTCTTTCGTAGCTTCATGTCCATTCATCTCAGGCATTTGTACATCCATTAAAATAAGATCTATATCTGGATGTTTACGACAAGCTTCTACAGCTTCTACTCCGGTAGTTGTTTCTATAATCTCTTTACTCAATTTTTTGACTAATCTTATAATAAGGGATTTAGAGGCCTCGTCATCCTCAGCTATCAAAATTTTAAGTTCTTTTAAATGACTCAGTTCTTCATCTTTAGAATCGTCAGCTATTTCTATAGTATCCTCTGCCTTTGGTTGGATATTAGGGAGGGTAAAAAAGAAAGTTGATCCAACACCCAATTCACTTTCTAACCAAATCTTCCCATCTAATAATTCAACATAAGCTTTGGTTATTGATAAACCTAAACCAGCACCAGACCTAGCCATTTTATTACTTATATCAGCTTGGATAAAGCGTTCGAATACTGCCTTATGTCTATTCTCAGCAATCCCAATTCCTGTATCTTTTACAAAGAATTCAATATGTTCCCCTTTTATTTCGTATCCAAAAGTAATGCTGCCTTCTAGGGAGTACTTTATGGCATTTTTTACCAGGTTAGTTAGAATCGCAAAGACTTTTTCTCGGTCAGTTCTAATGATGGTTTTATTGTGACTGAATTTATTAGCTAGAATCAGTTTCATGCCTTTTGCTTCTACTTCTGGCTTAAAGAAAGTGTGAATATAATGAACATGTTCATCAACATTAGAATCTTGAATATGAACTTTCATAAGTCCCGCTTCAATTTTAGAAATATCAATAATGTCATTGATGATATTCAACATTCGATGTCCACTTTTTTCTATCATTTCTACACATTCAATTTGATCACCATTACTTAAATCTGGCATTTTTAATAAGCTAGCAAAACCCATTATTCCATTCATAGGAGTTCTAATTTCATGACTCATATTGGCTAGAAATGCAGATTTTAGATGGTCACTTTCAACTGCTCTTTCCTTTGATATGATTAGGCTTTTATTTTGCTCTTTATACTTATTGTTGAGTTCAGAATATTCTATATTTTGGTTTTGTAAATCGGTAGATAAAGTTTTATTGTCTTCAAGTGCTTGTCTAATTCTTACAGAAAGAAAATAAGCTTGCATTAAGATGAAAATGGTAATTCCATAGGAGGATAAAGGAGTGGAATGTATGACTTCATTCACATCTAAAGTATCATGAATAAGACATAAAAACAGGATAAAAAATCCAATGACCAAAAATATGGCGCCCTCTCTTTTGTTTTTGATTGCAAGAAATAAAACGGGGAAAAGATAAAAACAAGAAACTATTGTGAAAATTTGAAAATAAATCATTCCATAGGAAAACATTTCAGTAGGTAATAGAATAACAGAAAAAGAAAAAGCTATGGAAATAAAAATGATTGTTTTTGATACTATGTTGTTGACTTCTTTAGGAAATAGACTTTTAAAATATAAAAAGAAAAAAAGAACTGCTAGATAAAAGCTTAAATAAGAAATATGTAATACCTGTGCCCAATTAAACTGTCCGAGCATAAATATTGAAAATTCTCCATCAACAACAAATCGTATTGATATAAAGAATGCAAAAATAGCAAAATAGAGAGTCGTTTTTTCTTTTGGGAATCTGGAGAATATAGTAAGGTGAAAAAGGACCATGATGAAAATAAATCCTGCTGAAAAAATCTCTAAAAAGATAGACCGATTAAAGTGTTTTTGTGTTTGTTCTTTTGTTCCAATTATTAATGGTTCCCATTGACCACCTTTTTTATGATGGTAATTTGCAACTTCTAGAACAATCTCTAAGTTTTTCGATTTCGGGATAAAGGTAATAAGCTCTGGACTATATCCTGCAATAGTAGTTTCCTTATTAATTCCCGGTTGCCCAGAGGAATAAAGCAATTCTCCATTCGCATAGATAGAACATGATGCACTAGCATTTATGTATTTAATTGCAAGATTTTCAATTTTATTTAGCTTTATATTAAGCTTATAGGAAGCAAAACCGAAATTCTTGATTTCTTGTCCACTAGAAATATGGCCATTCCAAAGGCCTGGAACTTGAAGGTAGGTGGGTTCTGAATTATTTTTATCCTTAAGGTTTCCACTAATGATAAACTCATTCCAATAAAACTCCCATTCTCCATTGAGCTTAACAAAACCATCTTTAGAAAAACTCCAGTCTTGTAAATCAATTTGGCCTTTTTGTACGCTTTGCTGTCTAGGTTTCTTATTAGAACAGGAGAAAAAACTTAAACTAAAAACTAGTAAAAGAATTAAGGAAATCTTAGTATTTATTGCCATGTCAGTATTTAGTTGCGTTCTTTTTTAGTTTATATGGAGATAATAATTGGGAATGGCGAACTTATAATTGCATATGTTAATAATGTGTTTGTGCATTATTATATACTATTTTATCTAATATTTAAAATGCTTTAATTCTTTTGCTATTTGTTTATCTGCGAGTTATATTTTAATATAAATGAACTTATTGTTCGTATATGTAATGGTAAAATTAGACATTTTATTTGGATAGACAAGCCCTTTGTATTTAGGGTTTATACACAAATATTTGTTGAATTTAGAATGTTGAAGAAGGATATAGTAGGTTATTAAAAAAGAAAGCCCCAACTCTTTAAAAGAGAAAGGGCTTCCGATATATAAAAAGCTTGTATTCTATTTGTTACTTCCTGGTACAAAGTGGAAGTGTGGACCAAAACGTTCAAAAGCAGCTCTGTCAAGCTCTTCTCTATGCTCAGGATGAGCAATGCTGATAAGTAGTTTTGCTCTATCTTGTAAAGTTCTACCATAAAGATTCACAGCACCATATTCCGTAACCATCCAGTGCATATTTGAGCGTGTTGTTACCACACCAGCACCAAGATTTAAAACAGGAGCAATTTTACTCACACCTTTTCCTGTTACAGAAGGCATTGCAATAATTGGCTTTCCGCCTGGGCTCATACTAGCTCCACGAATAAAGTCAATTTGACCACCAACACCTGAGTAGAATTTAGTTCCAATACTATCTGAACAAACCTGACCAGTAATGTCAACTTGAATTGCAGAGTTAATGGCTGTTACTTTTGGATTGCGACAAATCATATTGATATCGTTGGTATAACTCACATCTTTCATCACCACACCAGGGTTATTATCTACGAAATCGTAAAGTTTTTTACTTCCCATTAAGAAAGTAGAAACCATTTTACCTACATCGATACCTTTATCAGCACCATTTACTACACCACTTTCTACTAATGGAAGAATACCATCAGCAAACATTTCGGTGTGAACACCTAAGTTCTTGTGGTTTCCTAATTGAGCCAAAACAGCATTAGGAATGGCTCCAATTCCCATTTGTAAAGTAGCACCATTCTCAATTAACTCTGCTACATTTTTACCAATGGCAGTTTCAATTTCATTTGGAGCACCAAATTCAGCTTCAATTAAAGGAGTATCATCTTCACAGAAGATATCTATCATATTGGCACTTATCATTGCATCACCAAAGGCCCTTGGCATGTTCCTATTGATAACTGCAATTACTGTTTTCGCTGTCTGTACAGCTGCTAAAGTAGCATCCACTGAAGTTCCCAATGAAACATATCCGTGTTTGTCAACAGGAGAAACTTGAATCATCACTACATCAACTGGAGTATATCCTTCGCGAATTAAGCGTTGAGTTTCTTGTAAGAAAACAGGAATATAATCGGCATAACCTGCTTGAGTGTCTTTACGAACATTGTGTCCTACAAAAAATGACTCTAATTGAAAAATACCTTCAAATTCTGGATTAGAATAGGGAGCTGGTCCTTCAATATGAAGATGCTGAATTCTTACATTATGAAATTCTTTTCTTCTTCCTCTCTCACACATAGCTTGAATGAGCTTTTGAGGAGCACAAGAAACACTGTGCATGTGAATTCTGTCGTTAGACTTTATCACTTTTACTGCTTCTTCGGCAGAAACGATATTGATATTCTTCAACATATTAAATGGTTTTTGTATTAAAAATGGCTGCAAAAGTATTATTTATTATGGATAAAAAGCTCCGATTATTCACCTATAAAAGTTCTATTGTGAAATTTATAACAGTTCTAATCTGCAAAGAATCTCCAGATTTCAAAAGTTGAATTTAGAAAAGTCTTATAAGCTATTGTAAATGTGGTAATAGAAGGAATGATAATAGATTTTTAAGGTCTATTTCATATATATGATACTATTATTTTTAAAGCCTATAAATTACTCAAAACCTAAAGTTTATCCGAATGCAATATTTACTTTCGCGCGAACACGTTTAGGGCATTTAAAAATTAAGTAATGAAATTGAATAATCTAAAAGGGGATATTTTTGGAGGACTAACTGCAGGAATAGTTGCACTGCCCCTAGCTTTAGCTTTTGGAGTGCAATCTGGTATGGGCGCAAGTGCAGGATTGTACGGAGCTATGGTACTAGGCTTTTTTGCAGCAATATTTGGTGGAACACCAACCCAGATTTCTGGTCCTACAGGTCCCATGACTGTAGTGTCAGCAACAATAATCGCCATGGGTATTGCAACTTATGGGACTTTAGAAAATGCCCTAGGAGTCATTATTCTTACTTTTATGATGGCCGGTTTGTTTCAAGTCGTTTTTGGATTATTAAGAATTGGGAAGTATGTGAAATTTATCCCTTATCCTGTTTTGTCTGGTTTTATGAGTGGTATTGGAATCATCATTATCTTTTATCAGATTTTTCCTGTATTGGGATTGTCATCGCCTAGTAAAATGATTCAAGTGTTTCTGGAAATTCCAAACGCAATTGTTCAAAGTAATTTCATATCTGTAGCTATTGCATCTTCTACTATTCTCATTATTTATTTATTCCCAAAAATAACAAAAGCAATCCCCAGTACATTAGTAGCTTTATTAGTATCATCCTTTGTGGCTTACTTTTTCAAGCTTGAATTACCTTTGATTGGGCAAATGCCTCAGGGGATGCCTAGTATTAAGGTTTCTGCTTTTTCTATGCTCCACTTTTCAGATTTACAAATGGCATTAATTCCTGCCATAACTTTGGCTGGTTTAGGTACTATTGACTCCTTGTTAACCTCTGTAGTTGCTGATAATGTTACTCGTACGAAACATAACAGTAATAAAGAATTGATAGGACAGGGTATTGGAAATATGGCTGCATCGTTATTTGGTGGAATTCCAGGAGCCGGCGCAACCATGAGAACAGTTGTGAACATAAAATCAGGAGGGCATAGTCGTATTTCAGGAGTGGTTCATGCACTACTATTGTTGCTAATCATCCTTGGTTTAGGTAAGTATGTGGCTTTTATTCCATTGGCAGCTTTAGCTGGAGTTTTAATAACGGTGGGAATTAGTATTATTGATGTGAAAGGCCTGAAAAACCTTTTGAATATTCCCCGAGCGGATGCTTTCGTTTTAATTGTCGTATTAATTCTCACCGTATTTGTGGATTTACTACAGGCTGTAGGAATTGGAATGGTGATATCTTCTATTATTTTTATGAGAAAAGCCAGCGAAATGGTGGAGGATAATACTTCTTTAACTCAAGTAGACCAATATGACAGAGAGATGGCTTGGAGCGATGAAGCTAACCTTTCATTAAGTAGAGAAGCTGTTTATATTAAAAGATTCGATGGCCCCATGTTCTTTGGAGTCGCAGCTAAAATGATGGATCGCATCAATAAAATACCTTCTAATGCTAAAGTCGTGATATTCAGAATGAAAAAAGTACCATTTATTGATCAATCCGGACTTTATGCTTTAGAAGAAGTGATAAAGGAAATGCAGAAGATGGATATTGTGGTGGTATTAAGCATGATTCAAGCACAACCTTTATATTTATTGAAGAAAAACAGAATGGTACCCAATATTCTTCCAGAGAAATACCTTTTCGATAGTATAGAAGATTGTTCGGAGTGGCTCAAAAGCTATTGTTCTGAAAAGAAGAGCACATGATATTTATATGGAAAAAACACCATGTGATTCTTCAATGGAGATTCAATTTTTTATAGCTTAGCAGCAAAAAAGCAAATGTTCGTTATATTCGGTCTAGACGATGCAAAACCAGAAATAACGGTGAGTACTTTTACCAATCACTGCTATCACTGTAATAATACCAGCAAATGGCATTATGTCAAGCATCAAACTTCTTTTTCCTTATTTTTCTTACCCGTATTTCCTGTAAAAACTAAATATTACTATTTGTGTCCTATTTGTAATCATGGTGATGAAATATCGTCAAATGAATATGATAGAATGACACAGCAAAATTATCAACGATGAGCAATAGAAGAAATTTTCTTAAAAAATCAGCCTTGATTGGAGGAGGCATATTATTGAGCCCTTTGGCTAAAGCTGAATTATCGATTCCTGAAATGATATCAAATAGTGAAGATAGCATCTTCTTAAGCACTTGGAATCATGGTGTGCCAGCTAATAAAAAAGCATTAGAAATAATAAAGTCTGGTGGTTCATTGCTCGATGCATTAGAAAAAGCTGCCAACGTGAGTGAATCTAATCCTAAAAACACTTCTGTAGGTTTAGGTGGCATGCCCGACAGAGATGGCCATGTTACTCTGGATGCTGCTGTGATGGATGGAAAAGGAAATGCGGGTTGTGTTTGCTTTCTCGAAGGCTTTGAAAATCCAATTAGCATAGCTAGAAAGGTGATGGAAGAAACTCCTCATGTGATATTAGTGGGAGAAGGTGCTGCACAATTTGCCCGTTCACAAGGATTTAAGGAAATAGAGTTACTTACTGAAGAAAGTAAAAAAGCTTGGGAAGAATGGAGTAAAGAAGCTAAATACAGCCCCGAAGTAAATGTGGAAAATCACGATACCATAGGAGTTGTAGGCTTGCATAAAGGTGAAGTGGCTGCAACTTGTACCACAAGTGGAATGGCTTTTAAAATGAGAGGAAGAGTAGGAGATAGTCCTATTCTGGGAGCAGGACTTTTTGCTGATGAGGAAGTTGGAGCCTGTGCTGCAACAGGATTAGGAGAGTATGTTTTGAAGTCACAAACGAGCTTTTTGGTTTTGGAGCTGATGAGACAAGGAAACTCTGCAGAAAAATCCTGTAAAATAGCTTTGGAAAGAATTAAGACTAAATTCCTCGACCCTAATCCTGAATTAGAATTTCAAGTGGGATTGGTGGTGATTGGAATCAATGGAGATTATGCCGGATATTCTATTCTACCAGGTTATCAATATGCAATTACGAAAAGAGGAAATACGGAATTGATTGATGCCCCTTATTTAGCGAAAAGAAGAGGTTAACATAAAACATCTGTTACTTGTCATCAAAACGAAAATTATCAACATAAAAATATAGTCATGAAAAATTGGAGTCTTATCATCATTTTAGCCATTATATTTTCTGCCTGCAATTTTGAAAATAAAAGCCATCTCGAAAGCCCTGTAATTCCAAGAACCAATGGAATGTATCCCATGCCTTCTTCTTTTGATATTACGGAGAAGACTGTTATTTTATTGGGTTCTAACGATACTCAAATGACTCGTTTGGCCAATAAACTCAAGAGTCAAATTGACTCTATATGTGGTTTTGATATTAAGGTGCAGGATGTTGCTGATGCAGAAGGATTAAGAAATGTAATCCTCCTCTCTTTTAAAAATGACATGAAAAGAATCGGAAATGGTGGCTACCATATGGAGGTGGATAAAGATAAAGTAGTAATTCAAGGTAAAGACTTCAATGGTGTGTTCAATGGAGTGATGACCCTATCACAAATCATTTTGCTCGACCAAATTAAAGAAGAGGATGCTAAAGTTGAAGTCCCCAATATTCAAGTATGGGATCAGCCACGATTCGAATATCGAGGAATGCATTTAGATGTGTGTAGACATTATTTTCCTGTTTCTTTCATCAAGAAGTATTTAGATGTGATGGCACTTTATAAAATGAATTATTTCCATTGGCATTTAACCGAAGATCAAGCCTGGAGAATAGAGATAAAAGCCTATCCTGAATTAACAGAAATTGGAGCTTGGAGAACCGAAGCCAATGGCGAGAAATATGGGGGATTTTATACCCAAGAGCAAGTGAAAGAAGTGGTTGCTTATGCTAGAGAATTAAATATTACTGTGATTCCAGAAATTGAAATGCCAGGGCATGCTAGAGCTGCCTTAGCTGCTTATCCTGAACTTTCTTGTACTGGAAAACAATTAGAAGTTCCTCATACTTGGGGAGTGTTTGAAGATGTTTTTTGCTCCGGAAATGAAGAGACTTTCAAGTTTTACGAGACGGTTTTAGATGAAGTAATGGACCTGTTTCCTGCCGAATATCTACATGTTGGTGCCGATGAATGCCCAAAAACAAGATGGGAAGAATGCCCCAAATGCCAAAAGAGAATAAAAGAGGAGGGTTTAAATGATGAACATGAGCTACAAAGTTACTTTGTGAGTAGAATGGAAAAGTATCTCAATAAAAATGGAAAAAAGTTAATTGGGTGGGACGAGATTTTGGAAGGCGGTTTAGCACCAGATGCTACCGTGATGTCATGGCGAGGAATGCAGGGTGGAATAGATGCTGCCAGACAAGAACACGATGTAATTATGACTCCTACAGACTATTGCTATTTTGATTATTATCAAGCTGAACCAGAGTTTGAACCCAAAGCCATTGGAGGTTTTTTGCCTTTATCGAAAGTGTATGCATTTAATCCACTTCCAAAAGAGTTAAATGAAGAACAACAATCCTATATTTTAGGCGGACAGGGCAATGTGTGGACAGAGTATATGGAAACAGAAGAATATGTGGAATATATGCTTTTACCAAGAATGTTAGCATTGTCAGAAGCGCTGTGGTCGCGAGAAAAGAATAAAAACTTCGATGATTTTAATGAACGCTTGCAAACCCATAAAAAGCTTTTAACAAAACTCGGCTATAATTTTTCCAATGGTTCTTATCAAATTAGAGTGGAGACTAAGTTTGATACTGCAACAAATGAGAATAAATTGACATTTACTTCGGAGCAATATGAGCCAGAAATTAGATTTATAGAAGATGCCAGCATGATTTTAGATTCTGGTGAAGTATTTAATAAAGCTTTTTCACCGCAAGCTTCAGGAGTGATAACAGCGGGGATTTTTGAGGATGGTAAATTGATGAGAAATGCCACCCAAATTAAATATGAGAAGCATTTAGGATTAGGTCAGGATATCAAACTCTTAAAAAAGCCCAATCATAAATATGGCGGAGAAACTAATGCCGGTTTATTGGATGGTATTTTGGGTTCGGATAACCATAAAGATGGCAAATGGAGTGGATTTAAAGGAAAGGACTTGGTGGCTGAAATTGATTTCACCGAGCCTAAAGATTTGAAGTCGTTGAGGTTTTCCTATATCCAACACCAAGGAGCTTGGATTATGCCACCTAAAGCAGTTAGTGTTTATGGTAGGACAGAAGGACAAGCTTACGAGCTAATTTACGAAGGAGACTTAAAAGACTTGTTGAACATTAAAAAACCCAACCAATCGGAAGTTTTTGTGGAGCTTAATAAAACACAATTGGTCGCATTAAAAATTCATGTGGAGAACTATAAAAAATTACCCTCCTCCCATACATATGCTGGTAATGAATGTTGGTTGTTTGTAGATGAGTTGATACTGGAGTAATTTGGTTTATTGAAACATTCTTTGTGAAGCTTTGGGTTTCTTTCGTGGGTCTTTTGTGTAATAGTGATACAATTAGATTCATAAAGGATATTATGAATTGGTAAGAAGTAGCTTTAAATTCACCTAAATACCTTTGTTACAAATTGCTCTTTTACTTTTTCTCCTTTTCCAAAGTCCTATGTAAAAGAGTAGTGTAAATTGGCTGATTTCCCATTAGAGTGGTAAATACCGATGCCGTAAGTGTGGTCACAATTAGAGGAAGGATGAGTTCGTAGTTAGAGGTCATTTCAATGGCAAGTACAAGTCCCGTTAATGGAGCTCTAACAGTTGACGAGAAAATGGCTGCCATTCCTGCTATAGCAAATACTCCAGGATGAGATATTAAATTGGGGAAATAACCTTGCATCATAATGCCAAACAGCATCCCGAAAATCACACCAAGGGTAAGGAGAGGAGCAAAGATTCCCCCTGGAACTCCAGAGCTATAACTGAAAATAGTTAACACCATTCTCACCAAAAAGAGGAAAAGTAAAAAGGAAAGCGTAAAGGAATGCTCCAATACTTTGGATATGGATTCATAGCCTCCACCAATCATTTCAGGGGATAAAATACCAATGATGGCAATCACTAAACCAACAAAAATAGCAATGAGGATAATCGGGACTTTTTTCAACGTTTTCTGAAAGAAATCTAAGCCCAGCAATAGGAATTTATTAAACAGAAATCCTATGACACTAAATAGCAATCCCAATAGAATAAATAACCAAAGACCATAGATATTTGGGCTTTCAAAAACCATCATTTCGATACTAGGCTTTGAAGCCACTAAAGTTCTTACAACAAAATCAGCAGCTCCAGCTCCAATCATAATGGCGGCTATCGAATAGAAGTTAAACCGAAAATGGCCATGCATTTCTTCAATAATAAAGATAACCCCAGATAATGGAGCATTAAAAGCACTTGCCAAACCTGCTGCTGCTCCAGCTGATACTAAAGGATTATTTTCAATTTCTTTATGGCCAACGGTATCTTTTACCATCTGCCCCATATTGGCCCCGATTTGTATGGTTGGACCTTCTCTTCCTAACAATAAGCCACTGCCCAAAGAGAAAAGCGAAGCAAAAAATTTAATGGGTAAAACGCGTTTCCATCGCATGGGGCGCACTTCATCTAATGCACCTTCTATCTCGTGGACTCCACTTCCTGAAGCTTCTGGCGCATACTTTCTGACCATAAAAAGGGCAATGCTAATTCCAGTAACAGTGAACAAAATTGGCCAGAACCAAGTTATATAATTAGCCTCCTCCACATTATTGAATATGGTATTTCTGAATTCTTCAATATAACTTAAGAAGATTCTAAACGCGGCACCAACCACACCTACTAATAAACCTATAATTAAGGCATAGACTAAGAGCATCAAATTCTTAGAATTCTCATGCCTGAAATGATGACTTTTATATTTTATTTGCATACTTCTTTAATGATAAAAACTAGATTATCCTGAAGTAAAATTAGTGTTTTTCTCCTACCAGTCCTAATTTACGGATTTTATTAGCGTGATGTTTTTTTTATTTCAGCATCATCAGCTCATAACAGTAACAAAGTCAAGAAGCCTAAAACCAATCTTCTCATCTCCAGTGATTTTAATCACTGACTTGTACTTCTCTTTTTCTCTTTCTGTGTTGGTGAATAATTTCCAAGCCAAGTCATCGGCTATTTCTACTGATGAATTTGCATTGTCGGAGCCCTCCTCTGAGAGTATCCAGTTTTCTGATTCTTTAATAAGAAACCAACTTTTATTTAGTTTTCCAGTGATGCTTATTTTTATGGAATATCCTGTTTTATAATCGGTGAAATCAGCATATAAGTGGGGGAGGCCTCTCATAAAAGTATCGTAGAGCGGTTCTGAGTATTTGGGTTCCAAGAGCAAAGGTTTGTTTAATGCCAGTCTGATTTGCATTTGATGATGCCATTTCTCGGTATATTCTCTTGCAATATCAAACCAATTTTCCGATTCGAATTCTCCTGCCCATGCCACTCCAAATAATGCCTTATCATTTGGATTTAAGGTCTTTATAAAATCATTAAATTGCTTTTCAGAATTTTCCAATATATCGACTAATATTTCAGGGCTCCATCGTTTGGTCACATTCATCCAATCACTATTAAGGGTCTGAATATATTTTACCAAATCCTCATAGGATTTTATTTCCGGAGTATTCGATTTATCCTCGAAGCCATCTCTTTGTATGGCCAGTTTTCTTAAGGAACCATCCAGTAAATGAGAAACCAAATCTTTAACAGTTCTATTTTTAATAGGGGAGGGTTCTAGCCAATCAGAAGGCTCAAGGCTTTTTAGTAGCTTGATTAATTCTTCAGTTAAAGGAGTAAAAAGATGTATGGTTTCTATTTGTTTCATGGTATGCAAATATATAGGGTGATGCAATAAGCTCTCTACAAATGTAGATCAAAGCTTAAATCCTTACAAGAAATATAGAGTAATTATATGACTGATATTACTTAAGTTTTACCGAATCAATTTCATTTAAAGTATCGGGATTTAAAACTTTCATTATGATGGAATTACCTTCGACATAGAATAAACAAAGTGCATTTTCTACACTAAAAGATTGAGTATGCTCGCTCCAAGGCAACACTTCCTGACCATAATAAGGAGCACCAGCAGCTCCATTGTTGATTTGATAAATTGGTCGTGAAACATTGAGTTTTTCATGCTCATATCCTTCAGGATAAATGGGTACGTCTTTTGTCAGCTTTAGCCAGTTATAATTGTGCTCATCTCCAGTTAAGATAGCCACCACTTTGGAAGATTTATTTATGAGGATGTCAAGGTACTCATCTCGTCTTTCTATGATTCCTTTTTCAACTGGCTTCCCATTGATATATGGACGATTACCATTATCTCCATTATACCACATATCATCACCGCTATGCCCTCCATTGGGAAAAGCTGGTGTATGTTGAGTTACAAAAACGTGATCGATATTTTCGTCTTTTTCAAGAGCT
>JADGDY010000141.1 GCA_016744655.1 Bacteroidales bacterium
ATTTATAAATAATATTCAAAATAATAAGCCGCTTCCTGTTTATGGTAAAGGTGAGAATATTCGTGATTGGCTTTGGGTTGAAGATCATGCTCGTGCTATTGATGTAATTTTTCATGAAGCAAAGTTAGGGGAGACTTACAATATTGGGGGCCATAATGAGTGGACAAATATTGATTTGATCAAATTGATGTGTAAAATCATGGATCAAAAACTCGATAGAGAAGTAGGGGAGAGTGAAAAGCTTATTACTTATGTAAAAGATAGAGCTGGACACGATCTTCGTTATGCAATCGACAGTTCTAAACTACAAGATGATTTAGGATGGAAGCCTAGTTTGCAATTTGAGGAGGGTTTAGAGAAAACCATAAATTGGTATTTAGAAAATACAGAATGGTTAAAAAATGTAACTTCTGGTGATTATCAGTCATATTACGATGATCAATATGCTAAAAGATAAATGAATAAGCTCTATTTAGGAGATCAATTTCCTAAATAGAGCTATATAAATATGTAAGTGTAATATTTGAACTCGTCACTGGTATTGACCACACCACCATGACTTATTATCTTTGTTAGGAAGATGAAGTATTATCTTATGAGACTGAACAAATACTTAGAACATTAATTATTGAAAGGAAGATTATGAAGAATTTAAAATGGATATTGGGCTTAATAAGCATGCTTGCTATTATGACTAATTGTACGAAAGAATTAGACCCTATGGCTCCCGGCCCAGTTGACCCAGGAGATACTATTACAGGAATGAATGACCTAGTTATTCCTGAATCATTTAACTTTGAAACATCACAAGACATTCAGATTGTGATAAATGATTTTAAATCTACAAAAGCAGATGGAGATATCAAATATGAAGTGTATTTGTATAACTCAGCTGGTTCTGTTTTTTCAACTACTACAGTAGGAGATGATGGAACTGCCATTGATCAATCGGGAGTATTGGTAGATGTGCTGAATAATCTAAATGCAACCCAGATTACAACAGATCCCGATTTTAATATAGACATTACGATACCATCTTATTATGATACTTTGTATGTGGTAAAAAATAATATGGGGCATTATACAAGTCAATTAATTCCAATCACATCTAATAAGATGACAATTTCTTTTGAGGATGACTCTTTTGAGTCCCTCAAATCATCTAAAGAAGACCCAACTGCCATGCTCTATGCTGTTAATAGTTCAAGAGATTTATTCTCAATTAACCCTTTAACTGGTGATATTGAGGTTTTAGATGATTTACCATCAAATACAGGAGGTAGTTGGAGCTGTGCAATTGATCCTATTGCTGAAAAACTATATACAATTGGAATTAGTTATCCTTATAGATTATATTCTTACGATTTAAATTCACAACAATGGAAGAATGAAGGAAAAACTTATTATCAAGGACCTAGATTGGGTTATAATATAAATGATGGTATGTTGTATTATTCTTTTAGTAAATATGTTTTACTAATTAATCCAGATAATGGTAACATGATTTCATATTACATTGTCGAGGGCTTACACGATTTAGATGGGGGTGATCTGTGTTTTGCTGATAATGGAACCATGTATATTTCCAGTGAATCAGGTTTGTATAAATGTGCTTTTACAAGTGGGAATACCATTCAAGCATCTAGAATATCAGCCGATAATTTACCAAATTATCCAAATTCTTTAACATTTGACCAAAATCAAGAATTATGGTGGGCAACAAATGTGTGGGATGATGGTTTAGGCAAGTATGTTGGGAAGAATTTCATTATGGATACTGTAACAGGTGGTTTTGAAGACCGGTGGATATTTGAAAATAACTACATCCACGATTTAGCCACTATGCCATTAGATGAGAATCAAATTCCTGATACAGATACAGATGGTGATGGAATTATTGACTTCTATGACGAATATCCAGATGATGGAGATAAAGCATATGATCAATATACACCTTCTGTATATGGCTGGGGTACATATGCTTTTGAGGACCTTTGGCCAAACGAGGGAGATTATGATTTCAACGATTTAGTATTAAACTACAGATATACTCATGTTTATAATTCTGCAGATTTAATTGTAGAAACAAAATTAACCTTTGGAATTAAAAACATAGGTGGAAGTTTTAGAAATGGATTTGGTCTCGAACTTGATATGAACGAGTCATTAATTCAAAGTGTAACCGGAACAAATTTGACAGCTGGAGTAGTGACATTAAATGGAAAAGGATTAGAGGCGAATCAATCAAAACCTGTAGTGATGCTATTTGATGATGCTTGGGCAAACTATCCTTCGGATGAAGATATAGACATCATTATATCATATGGTAGCCCAATTGAAACCGAAGATTTTGGTACAAAAAATCCATTTATTTTTATTAATGGAGATAGAGGTCGTGAAGTTCATTTGTCTGATATGGCACCTACTTCTTTAGCTAATGATGAGTATTTTGGTACTCAAGATGATGATAGTAATGCTGCAACGGGAAGATATTATAAAAATACTTCTAATTTGCCTTGGGCTATCGATATCGTCCATGATTTTGTTTACTTACAAGAAAAAGTGCCTATTATTTATGGATACAATAGGTTTGCGGAATGGGCAGAGTCTGGAGGCCAACAATATGGCGACTGGTATAAGGATCAGGATGGGTATAGAAATAACCAATATTTAGTTATTGATTAATATCTCACTTCTAAGATAGAATACCATCAGGCTATCTCAAGCCTGATGGTTTTACTAACTAAAACTAAAAAAATGAAAAAGATAACCTTTATAATAAGCACAGCACTCTTATTTCTTATCTTTTCTTCATGTACGAAGGAATTAGAAGAGGTAGAAGCGCCAATTAATACAGAGAATCCAATTCTAAATTTGGATATTCCTCAGGATTTTAGTTTTGAGACTAAAAAAAATGTTGTAGTTCAGTTCAACGACTTCAAATCAACAAAAGCTGGTGTAAATAAATATAGTATCTATTTATATACTGACGAAGTTGAATACGAAGAGGTTACTTACGAAGATGAAGGTGGTGAAATGGTAACTGAAATGTTAGCAATTACTGATGAACTCAATAATGTTGTAACCACAGTGATGAGTGAAACAGGGCAGTTTGAAATAGATATTACTATTCCATCTTATTATGAGTATTTGTATATTGTTAAAAATGATCTAGGATACTATACAAGTGAAATAATACCTATTGTTGGTAATAAAGCGATATACGCTAGTAGCTTGATGAAATCATCTAATGAAGATCCTGTGGATATCATTTATGGTGTAAATGCTCAAGGTGATTTATTTACATTAAATCCTGTTTCTGGTGAGTTTATTGTTATTGATCAACTTCCTTCTACAGCTAATGGAAGTGTGACCTGTGCTTTAGATCCCGTATCTAGGGTTTTATACACTATCGGAAGAAGCTCTAGGAATTTATATGCCTATGATATTGACAACGAGTCTTGGGAAGTACGAGGATATACAGGACTTAGTGGGCCAAGATTAGAATATAGAAAAGAGGATGGATTATTATATTTTTCTACTTCTAATAAAGTTCAAACAGTGGATCCTTCTAATGGAGATGTGATCTCTACATTTGTAGTGAATGGTTTGCATAATAACGGATGGGGTGATGTAGCTTTCGATGCTGAAGGAACTTTGTTTATGGCAACATACTCAGGTTTGTATAGATGCGACCCTGCTGGTGGAAATACATATGATGCAGTAAGAATTAGTGCTGAAAACTTGCCTTTTAATCCTACTTCAATGACATTTGATTCTAATGGAGAACTATGGATTGGCTCTATTAGCAATGGTAAAGGTCGTGTGGTAGTTATGGATCAGGTTACAGGGGGATGGGAATGGCGATATCAGAACTTAATTGTAGCAATAAATGATTTAACATTTTTACCTCTGGATGAAAACGAGGTTGAAGAAACCGATACCGATGGCGATGGAATTATAGATTTCTATGACGAATATCCTGATGATGGAGACAAGGCCTATAATGTATACACACCATCTATTTATGGATGGGGATCGTGGGCTTTTGAAGACTTATGGCCATATCAAGGCGACTATGACTTCAATGATTTAATTGTTAATTATAGAATTATAAATATAGCAAATAGTGATGATGAAATTGTAGAAACAGAACTTCATCTAAGTATCAAAAATGTAGGTGGATCTTTTCATAATGGATTTGGAATAGAAATCGACATGGAGGAGTCTTTAATAGATGAATTTAGTGGTTCATTGTTAACAGAAGCTATCATTAGTTTAAATGGTAAAGGCTTAGAAAGTGGACAAGAAAAGCCAGTAATTATTCCCTTCGATGATGCTTGGGATCAAGTAAATTCTGGAGAAATGGTTTTTACCCTAACTTATGTGAATGCTATAGATGCTGATCAGTTTGGTGATTTTAACCCCTTTATATTTATCAATGGAGAGAGAGGTAGAGAAGTTCATTTTGCTGACTTCCCACCAACATCCTTAGTTAATACAGATTATTTTGGAACAGCAAATGATGATAGTAACCCAAGTACAGGACGATATTATAAAAACCCTAATAATCTACCTTGGGGTATAGACATCATCCATGACTTTGTATACTTACAAGAAAAAGAAGCTATTATAAATGGATATAATAAATTTGCTGATTGGGCAGAATCTGGTGGTGTAGATTTTCCTGATTGGTACAAAAACCAAGATGGTTATAGAAACAATCAATATTTAGTTTACTAAAAATACTTCTGAATAGGTCAGGAATGACTCTAATAATCGACCTCAGGTTCTGAGATAATTAATGTTTTGAGGGTGTCGAGATTTTCGATGCCCTTTTTATTTATTGGTCATAGAGCTATTGGTAATTAATGCAATTGTGAATTTCTGTATTTATGTCGATTAAAAAGATATAAAGTTTAAAGGATCAACAGCAGTACCTTCCAGCCAAAGCTCAAAATGCAAATGTGGCCCACTACTTTGTTCACCAGTGTTACCAATAATCGATATTAAATCTCCAGCTTTAACATATTCCCCCGTTTTTTTAAGTAATGAAGAATTGTGCTTGTAAACAGAAATAAGGTTTCCTGAATGTTGTATCATAATCACGTATCCGGTATTTAACGTCCATTCGGCTAAAATAACAACACCATTGTCAATTGCTTTGATGGCATCGTTTCTTTTTGCAACTATATCGATTCCAAAATGAGAGTTGTTAGCATCAAATTGATTGGTGATAACACCTGAAAGAGGAGCAAAGTAAACTGTCGGACCTTTGGAGAAATTTTCGTTATAAACTTCCTCAGTTTCATGGTAATAAATATTATACCTTCCTAGGTTTTCTAGTTCAGCTCTCAACAAACTATCCTCCTCGGATCTATAGTTTTTGATATTATTGACATCAATTACATTATTCAAATTATTCTGTGATTCTTCATCTATATCTTCACCATTTAAGACATGTCTAATGTTATTTAGGTAAATTTGATTGGCATGTAATTGATATTCTAAAGAATCTAAAGAGTTTTCCAAATGGTATATTTCCTGTCTTAATCCAGGATCAGTATAGCCAGGTATGTATTCACGTATACTTGTAAATGCAATTAAATAAGTCATCACAGCTATCCAAAATAAGGAAATAAGCACAACCGTGAAATACACATTAAGTCTTGATAATCTGAAGCTTAGACGCTGTTCGAAACTGTCTTCATTTATTAATACCAATCGGTATTTATGACGAAGTTTAGTGAATCTTTTCTTGTTTTTTACCTTTTCTGCCATTAGTGCAAAGATGAAAAAAAAAATCCTTTAAAACAGAATTAAACTTTTACAAGTTACATAATGAAATTTATTATATGTTTGAGTAATAGTTTTTTCATAAAAATAAAATATTTTTGCAAAAAAGAAGTTAGATTCATAGTGCCTAATAGGGCCTTTATCTTTAATCACTGAAAATTACAAGTTTTTGAAACTACAACATATACAATTTTATCGTTTTTTAGTCTTATTAGTTCTGCTAAGTACTATGATTACAAGTTGTTCTACCAAAAAGAATACTTGGACTAGAAGAGCATTTCATAATGTGTCTGCTCATTATAATGGTTGGTGGAATGGAAATGAAAGCCTAAAAGAAGGAAATATCGAATTAGATAAAAATAAAGAAGATAATTATAATAAAATTCTTCCTGTTTATAATTATGGCGATGAAAGTATGGGTTCGTCCATGGCTTCATATAGCGATAGAGCAATTGAAAAGGGGGCAGTTGCGGCACAACGTCATACCATGTGGTTTAAAAACCGAGAACACTGTAATTGGGTTCCACAAAGTTATTTTTTAATTGGGAAAGCCTATTTCCTTAAGCATGAATTTCAAAGCGCGAGAATGACTTTCGATTTCATCATTAAAAAATACCATTATGATGAGATTCAATATGAAGCCATGTTGTGGCTAGCGAAAACCTATATTGAAATCGAAAATTATCAAAAAGCAGAAACCTATCTAGAACTTCTGAGTAGTAAAATCGGGCGTGAGGATATGGAGCGGTATGTTACCCATGATGTGAATGCTGTTTATGCTGATCTGTACATAAAACAAGGTTCGCCTGAATTGGCAATACCTTATCTTAATGATGCAATTTTTGATATAAGGAAGAAAAAACTGAATACAAGAATGGTTTATATTTTGGCTCAGATTTATCAGAAAGAAGGTGATAAGCAAGAGGCTGCCAGATTGTATAAACAAGTATTAAAGAAAAACACTGATTACAAAACAACTTTTAATGCTAAAATTAACTTGGCAAAGCTCTATGATTCTGAAACCTCAGATAGTAAAGAGTTGGTGAAGAGTTTGACGAAAATGTTAAAGGATGCTAAGAATATAAACTATTTGGATCAAGTTTATTATGCCTTAGCTGAAGTTGCAGTTATTGATGAAGAGATAAATCATGCACTTGAGTATTTACAATTATCCGTTGCGAAATCAGTAGAAAATGAATACCAAAAGGCAGTTTCCTCATTAACGGCAGCTGAGTTGTTCTATCAAAGAGAAAATTATCAAATGAGTGGTGCATATTATGATACTGCTATGATGTTTTTACCTGAAGAGTATCCAAATTATAAAAGTGTTAAAAGACAAACTGCTATTATAAGTGATTTGGTAAATCATTTAACTATAGTTCAAGTTGAAGATTCACTCCAAAAAATGGCTGCAATGCCACGTCCTGAGTTAAATGCATTGATTGATTCAATGATTCAAATTGTTATTGAGGAAGAAGAAAAAGAAAGAGAAGATGAGTTGATGCGTCAACAAGCTATTGCAATGGGTGCTCAGAATAGGAGTCAAATGGGTCCTGGAGGAGGAGTTGCTGTTGGAGGAGGTTGGTATTTTTATAATACCCAAGCAATGAGTATGGGGTATTCAGAGTTCTTAGCAAAATGGGGAAATAGAAAACTTGAAGACAACTGGCGCCTAAGTAATAAGCAACAAACAAGTTTTGGTCAAGATGAAGAATTTGATTCTGATGTAACTGCAGATAGTTTAATGATTTCAGATTCTAATTACGTTGCTCCTAGCTCTAATCCTAAGGATAGAAATTACTATTTGCAGAATATTCCTCTAACACCTGAACAATTAGAAGCTTCTGATGAAAAAATAACACAAGCACTATATAATGCCGGTTTCATTTATAAAGAAAGTTTACAAAAATCCCCTGAAGCGATATTAACATTTTCCGATTTTCATACTAGGAATATGGAGGAGCACGAATTGAGTATTCAGGTGTATTTTCAGTTATATCTCCTGTATAAAGAGATAGGAAATCAAGATAGAATGGATGAATATAAAAATATTATTCTAGCAAATTATCCTGAAAGTGATTATGCAAAACTAATTTTAAATCCAGACTACTTTATAGAGCTTCAGAAGAAACATAACCATTTAACTGACCTATACGAAAAGACTTATAAAGCTTATGAAAAAGGTCAGTATACCATGGTAGTTTATAATAGTGACCAAGCGTTAGAAGTACATGAAGAATCTGACATCATACCTAAGTTTTTATATCTTAAGGCTATATCAATGGCAAAGACCGATGTAGTGGATTCTATGACTGTAAATTTGGAGAAATTAATCGAGAAATATCCTGATAGTGAAGTTAAGCCTCTCGCTGAAAATATCTTAACAAATTTAGGACTTTACGATCCAAATGCATCTTTAAGTCCTGAGGAATTAGAAGCACAAGAGCAAATGGATGCTGCCATGTCTATGTATGAAGTACGTATGGATAATCCTCATCACTTTGTGCTCATTTTTAGCAGTGCACAGGTGAATATGAATGCAATGAAAACTAGAATTTCTGATTATAATAAGAAATCACATTCCTTGGATAATTTAAATGTGAGTGGTCTTGTATTTGATGGTGAATGGTATATGGTAACAGTATCTCAATTCCCTAATGGCTTAGATGCAATGGTATATTATAGAGATATTATTACCAGTAATTATGTATTCCCAGATGCAAAACAAGATCAGTTTAAAAAGATGGTGATATCACTAGATAATTATCCTAAACTATATCAGGATAAGGACGTTGATAAATACCTCAAACTATTTAAAAAAGACTATATAAAACAGTAGCTTAGCTTAAAGTTTCTACTATGTTAAAGAAAACAACAAAATCAATGGCAAAAAATAATGATTACGATACTAATTCAATAAATACTATTGGAGCAGGAACTGTCGTAAAAGGGGATATTACTTCTGATGGAGATTTCAGAATTGTGGGTAGACTAATTGGTACCATTCAATCTAAGGGGAAAGTGGTGATCGGTAAAAACGGTTCTGTAGAAGGTGATATCATTTGTAAAAATGCTGATGTTTCTGGTTCGGTTAAGGGGAGTATGAAAGTAGATGAGCTATTAAGTTTAACTGCTACCAGTAAAATGGAAGGTGATGTTGTTACCTCTAGAATAGCCATTGAAGCAGGTTCTGTATTTACTGGACAATGTCATATGAGTAACGTGAATGAAACAGGAAAAGGAAAAAAATAAACTTAAAGGCTACGCTAAATATTCTAATATGGCTTTTCAAATGATAGCCATTATAGTTGGTGGAACATTTGGTGGTTGGAAACTAGATGAATACCTAAGTTGGGGATTTCCTGTATTTACCATTGTTTTGTCTTTGCTATCTGTGGTAATCGCCATATATATTTCAGTAAAAGATTTATTAAAATAGAATCATGAAAGAAACATTTCAAAAGTTTATTAAGAATTTAGTCATATTTACTTTGATTATTGCAGCTATTCAGTATTTGGTAAGCATGCAAATAGATCCTAAATGGATTAGTAGCTCTTGGCCTTTTGTAATTTTGTTTTTTCTGGCATTTACCATCCTTATGCATCGTTATTTATTGAAATCAACTGAAGGAAATCCCAAGAAATTTGTTTTTGCTTTCTTAATGATAACAACCGTGAAAATATTACTTTATCTAGGAGTTATTTTGGTTTATGTATTGTTAAATAGAGTTGATGCCGTTGCCTTCATTATCATCTTTTTTGTCAACTATTTCTTATTTACTGGTTTCGAACTTTCAGTGATCATGAAAATGCTGAATAAAGCCAAATCATAAAGAAATATTAATATTCTGTCATACCAATTCTTTCATTAACTTTGTGTTGAAATTGTTAATCAATACCAAATGATTTATATCACTCGCAGAGAACGATTTAACGCCGCACACCGACTTTTTAGAGCCGATTATACCGAAGAGGAAAATGCCAAGGTATTCGGAAAGTGCTCCAATCCTAAATGGCATGGCCATAATTATGAGCTTTTTGTTACTGTTAAAGGAAAAGTAAACCCTGAAACAGGATTTTTGATCAATTTGACCGATTTGAAGCTATTAATTAGAGAAAAAATTACCGATAAACTTGATCATAAAAATTTAAATGAAGAGGTGGATTTCTTACAAGGAAAATTTACTTCCACAGAAGTATTGTGTATCTCCATTTGGCAGGAGTTAGCTGAGGAGGTTATTCATTTAGGCGCACAACTATATAAGGTTAAAATTAAAGAAACAGAGAATAATTTTGTTGAGTATTTGGGTGAATAGTCAACAAGCATAAATATAAATAGAATATCATGTTAGATTACGAAAGAATAGATACTTGGCAGCCCGAAAAGCTAGAGAAA
Source organism: Bacteroidales bacterium (assembly GCA_016744655.1). Classification (GTDB taxonomy): domain Bacteria; phylum Bacteroidota; class Bacteroidia; order Bacteroidales; family UBA12170; genus UBA12170. The sequence continues at coordinate 10,193 of JADGDY010000141.1, forward strand.
TTACAACACCATTATCATGAGATATTAAAACTCATAGGAGAGGATCCAGAGAGAGAAGGATTAATTGAAACTCCTAGAAGAGTAGGCAAGTCCATGCAGTTTTTAACTCAAGGTTATGACCAACATCCTGAAGAAATTCTTAAATCCGCTATGTTTAAAGAGGATTATAAAGAGATGGTGATAGTAAAGAACATCGAATTGTATTCCATGTGTGAACATCATATGATTCCTTTTATTGGGAAAGCTCATGTGGCATATATTCCGAATGGATATATTACAGGTTTAAGTAAAATTGCGCGTATTGTTGAGGCTTTTGCTCGTAGACTTCAAGTACAAGAAAGACTCACCACACAAATTAAAGATTGTATTCAAGATACATTGAATCCTCTTGGAGTTGCAGTAGTTATTGAGGCTAAACATCTTTGTATGGCCATGCGTGGAGTGCAGAAACAAAATTCTGTAACTACTACTTCTGATTTTACAGGTGCTTTCCGCAAAAAAGAAACAAGAGAAGAGTTTATTCATTTGATTAGTTCTAATCTGTCATAATGACAAGAATCCTCAATAATTGTTAAAGCCTCATAGGCTGGCATTATTTTTATGGAATTCTGTATACAATTCAAATTGAAAAACTATGATACAACAAAATAACGGCTACAGCCAAACCTACGATCAAAATATTGAATCAGCTACATTAGCAAAAACCTTTATGTCGCGCGTTTTTGCATGGATGTTTATTGCGCTGGCTGCTACTGCACTCACCGCTTATGTATTTGCTGGTTCTCCATCTCTAATGGGATTAATGGTAAACGAAACTGGAGGAATGTCAATTCTCGGATGGGTAGTGATGTTAGCTCCATTAGGATTTGTGTTTTATTTAAGCTCTCGTTTTCAAACCATGTCACGAAATTCGATGATTCTTCTATTTATTGTCTTTAGTGTATTAATGGGTATGAGTTTAAGCTTTGTCCTTTTAGTTTATACTTCTGCATCTGTGTTTTCTACTTTCGTAGTGACCAGCGGAACCTTTGGTTTGATGGCAATAGTGGGATACACCACAAAAACTGATTTAACTAAATTTGGTTCCATATTAATGATGGGCTTAGTGGGAATTATTCTTGCAACTATTGTTAACTTCTTTATGCAAAGTGGAACCATGGAATATATCATCTCTATTTTGGGTGTATTGATATTTACGGGTTTAACAGCTTATGATGTTCAGAAACTAAAGAATATTGGTTTAGCAATAGGTCCTAATCGTGGAGCAGAATCTGATAAGTTGGCTATCATGGGAGCTTTAACGCTTTATCTTGATTTTATTAACTTATTTCTTTTCTTACTTCGTTTTTTAGGCGATAGAAAATAATAACGTAGAATTAATATTGCTTAGAATCAGCTTTTTAAGCATTAATCTAGGTTTCAAAAATATTTTATATCATTGCACGGGCAAATTTGCCCGTTTTTTTATGGGCTATATTTGCTCTTGAAATAAGAAATAATTGAAAATTATATATTATGAAAGCTTATGTTTTTCCGGGCCAAGGTGCTCAATTTGTAGGAATGGGTAAAGACCTCTACGATAATTCTGAGAGTGCTAAAGCTCTATTCGAAAAAGCAAATGAGATTTTAGGTTTCCGAATTACCGATTTAATGTTCGAAGGAACTGATGAGGATTTGAGACAAACGAAAGTAACTCAGCCAGCCATTTTCTTACATAGTGTGATTTTGGCTAACGAGTTAGGTGAAGACTTTAAGGCAGATATGGTTGCTGGTCACAGTTTAGGTGAATTTAGTGCATTAGTAGCTAATAAAACACTAAGCTTTGAGGATGGCTTGAAACTAGTTTATCAGCGTGCTTTAGCCATGCAAGAAGCTTGCGAAATAGAGCCAAGTACTATGGCTGCAATTATCGGGTTAGATGATGAGGCTGTAGCAAAAGTTTGTGAAGAGCTTGACGAAATAGTTGTTCCTGCAAACTTTAACTGTCCTGGTCAATTGGTTATTTCTGGTAGTATGAAAGGAATTGAAGTGGCTTGTGAGAAAATGAAAGAAGCTGGAGCTAAACGAGCATTACCACTAAAAGTAGGTGGTGCTTTCCATTCTCCTTTTATGGAGCCTGCAAGAGTAAAACTTGCAGAAGCAATAGAGAATACAACATTTGCTGAAGGAACATGTCCTATTTACCAAAATGTAAGTGGAGCTAAAGTAACAGATCCTACTACAATAAAAGAAAACCTAGTGAAGCAATTAACAGGTCCGGTACGTTGGACTCAAATCATGACCAATATGGTAACTGATGGTTTAAGCCATGTTACTGAAGTAGGTCCTGGAACTGTTTTACAAGGTTTATTCAAAAAAGTAGACAGAAAACTTCCTAGCGAATCAGCTAAAATGGAATACTAAGACTTAGAATATGATAAACAAAAAGCACAATCTCGAAAGAAATTGTGCTTTTTACATATATCCATTTTTCTCGGTTATTTAATATTAGAGCAATATTAAATGGAAAAAGACCATATTGAGCTTTACAGTGAAATGAGAAGATTTACTGAAATCGATAAGGTGTCATCTATTCAGTAATATATTCTGAATAAATAGGTATCATAAAAATTAGAAAACAACTATAAATTACCCTAACTA
>JADGDY010000142.1 GCA_016744655.1 Bacteroidales bacterium
TTTAATGACGAGCTCAGGTTGTGAGGAGGAGTTTATTGTTTTTCCGAAAATTCATTTGTGGAGTACTGATACAGCGGCTGTTTTTGCTGCCCTTTTTCGAAAAAGGGCATAATAAAAAATATTTAAACAAATATTAGGCTGGGACACATAAAATCAAACCAAAAAACCTTATATCGTTGAACATATGGTGATTGTGATTGCTTTTGCGAAAAAAGTTCCGAAAACAGGAGAGGTCACTAATTAGTGGCTCCTTTTTTATTTGTCTGAATTTGAGTATAAATATCCCTCATTATCAATTTGAAAAAATGATGTTTTATACATTCAGAAAAAAAGGCTAAATTTGGATGTTTTTGTAAGTTAACATCACATGAGAAAAATCATATCCCTTCTGCTTATATTTACTGCCTTTATTGGCATTCCTGCTATTGCTGATATCACTTCTGATAGCCTATTAATGGAGCTAAAGAGTTCTCGAAAAAATAAAGAAAAATCGATATTACTCAATAACCTTTCTCAATCCTTTAAGAATAGCCATATAGATTCTGCTGTTTTTTATGCCAGAAAAGGGTATGATTATGCAGTAAGTGTTAAATACCCCCTTGGAATTGCTGAAAATGCAGCTAGTTTAGGTGATTATTATGTCATCTACGATAGCCTCAAATCAGCACGAAAATATTATAGCATTGCCAGCGATTACTTTGAAGAACTAGGTATGGATTTTGACTATGCCCAAGTGAGCATGGTGATTGGAAATATATACCTTTCTCAAGGAAACCATTCTGAAGCTCTTTATTATTATCACAGAAGTCAATTGATTAGTGAAGAGCTTAATTTCAATACCATCCTCCCTCATGTCTATAATAATTCTGGAATTATTTATGGTGATCTAGAGGAAAAAGACAAGGCTCTCTCCTATTATTTAAAAGCCTACGAAGGATTTAAAGAAATCAATTTAAAGGAATACACCGCACATGCTGTTAGCAATATTGCTAGTATTTACCGACAGGATGGAAAAGATAGTTTGGCCATGGAATACTATACTGAGTCTCTTTCTATGTTTAAAGAAACCAACAACTTAGTAGATGCAGCATCAGTATTAACCGAACTGGGTCAGTATGAGATATTAAAGAAAAATTATCCAAAAGCTTTGGTTTACTATAATGAAGCATATGACTTAATCTATAACCAAGAATCAGATTACTTGGGACCGAGATCAAGGGCTATGGTTATGATTTTAGGTAACTTGGGTAGAGTACATTTTTTCTTAGGAAACAAAGATAAAGCCATTGACAATTTAGAGGAGTCATTAAAAATGGCCATGGCCAATCATTATGCCGATTGGATAGAAACCAGCACATTCGAACTTTCTAAAATCTACGAGAGTGAAGGGAAATATGCACGAGCCTTGAATTATTTCAAAACCTATGAGCAATATGGTGATAGCATATTAAACGAAAATAGCATCAAGAGAATTACTCAATTAGAGATGCAGTTTGATTTCGATAAAAAAATGAAGGAAATTGAATTGGAGGATGCCATTAAAGAAGCAAAGCAGCAAAGAAAAGAATTCATCTATATTTTATTAATTGGTCTAGGCGTTTTTATAGCTATAATAGCATTTTTACTTTTTGCCAATCAAAGAAACAAAACTGCTAAAGTAGAACTCAAGCGAAGCAACTTAAAGCTAGAGCACGACAAGCTCCAACAAGAACTAGAGCACAAGAATAAAGAATTAGCCACTAATGTGATGTACCTATTGAGCAAGAACGAGTTTATTACTAGTACAGCAGAAAAACTCACACAGGCAAAACTCAATTTCAAGAAAGAAAATCAAAAAATAATCCAAGATGTGATTCGTGACCTCCTCATGAATTCTTCTAAAGATGTATGGAAAGAATTTGAAGTCAGGTTCCAAGAAGTACATTCAGACTTCTATAATAACCTCAATGTGAAATACCCAGACCTCACTCCTAACGAAAAGAAAATCTGCGCCTTCCTTCGTCTTAATATGTCTACCAAAGACATTTCTGCCATCACCTATCAAAGTGTGAGGAGCATCAACATGGCCAGATTCCGTCTGCGTAAAAAGATGGAATTAGAAACTGATGAGAATCTGGTTTCTATATTGTCACAGATATAGGGTAAGAGGATTCATATTCTAAAGTTATATCTTTCACTTATACATGAGAAATAATGAGTAACACAGCTCTCCGAGCTGTGACTTTCTCACTGCACCCAAAATAGCTAAGCCTTCTTCCGTAAAAAAATTATTTAACCTAGGCACCATTCCCCTAGTAAATTACGACTTAACATATATAATCAAAACTATATGTCATGAAAAAAACAGTTTTTACTTTCGTTCTAGTTTGTATTTCTTTTTTTATTTATTCTCAAGAATTACATAACAATCATTTTACACCAAATGCAGAAGGCTGGCTTCTCGATTCTATTTACCATACTAGCAAGGAAGATGGTGATCAGAGGATATTTCGTATTGTAGAAAGAAACGACTTTGGTTTCCCACTTAAAGAGGAGAGCTTGAATTACAATTTCACAACAAATGAATATGAAATAATATATTCGGCTTATTTTTCCTACCCTATTGAAAATGATTCAAATGAATTTTATAAAACGATAGTATATGATGTATCTACCGGGGATAGTGCTAGTATTTATACAAATTATAACGATACTGGATATTATGTGGAATCATATGAAAGATGGCAAAATGGTAGCTTGCTCTATGGGCGATTAGAAAAACGGAATATCATTCTGCTAGCACCTTGTTACCACAATCTAGAATATAAAAAACAACATGCTACAGATGATTGGACGCTCATGCAAGAAAATAAATCTGATTTTAATAGCGATTCAACCATACGATTTGATTTTTCTTATAACGGCCAAGATACTATTATGGACACCACAAGTAAATCATTTACCTATTATAATGAATACAAGTTACCTTACGCTTTTGCTGGCTATTTTAAGGTTGATGGAGAATGGGAACAGCTTCAAGCTTCTGAAACCGCTTATAATGACAATAATGATGTAATGGTCATTCAACGATATAAATTCTATACTAATGAACTCGTATATGATTATAAAATCATATTTGAATACGATGATAATGGATCACTAAGCAGCTATCAAACTTTTGTATGGGATTTGGAATTTAGTTTATGGAAATATGATTTCCGAAATGATTATGTAATAGATAGTAATGGTAACTTGTTAACAGAAATTGCCTACGGAAATATTTCTGATACCCTCTGGAATGCTCAAAGAAAAATAGAATACCAATACAATGAAGATAACAAAGTGACTAGAATTGAGACTGCATTTCCAAAATCAGATGGTTTATGGCGAAATCAATTTTTAAGTTTGTATTTTCATCATTCCGATCAGCACTATTCAAATGAACAATACCTATGGGATACTACATCCTCTACTTACATCAATAGTATAAAAATAGAAAAATCTCTAGATGAATACAATCGTTTAATACAAACCCAATATTATGAGGCTGAAGAACCTAATTTTACCTGGCAACTAAAATCAACCAGTTCGTATCTTTTTCAGGAAAGCGAAAACCAACAAATAAAAAAAGAAATCAACTATAATAACATTACTGAGGATACTACCCTTATAATTATTAAATATTATAACATACTAAATACTGGAATGGCTGAAGTCTTTACGAACCACTATTCTATATTTCCGAACCCCTCTTCAAGTTTAATCTTTATCCAATCCGAAATCTTCAATTCACAAAGCATAAATTATGAGATTTATAACTTGAAAGGGCAATTGATGAAAACAGGAAACCTTAACTCAAGAGGAATACTTAATATTGAACAACTAAATGATGGTATATATTTACTAAAAATCTATAAACCGAACAAGGCTGTTGAGGTATTGAAATTTCAGAAGCTCTAATCACTAAAAATTCTTTTGTTTATTCATAGAATTCTCAATCAATGCTTTTCCTTTATACAAGAATAAAAAGAAGGCTGAAAGTCTTCAATATGAATAGCCACAGGCAACGCCTGTGGTTATGAATACTAACACTGTTTGAGGTCGGACAGATGAGCACATTTAAAAACTAATTTCCTTACCGACCTTTGCCATAATTTAATATTAACACCACATGTTTCACTAGTTTGTTTTGAACTAGCTTATTGGGCCATCATTAATCGCGGCTTAGTTGGATTTGTAATCCGACTATATAGAACTGAACAATCGGATTGCAAATCCGATTGAGCTCAGGGTGATGCGAGGAAGTAAGCTATATTTATCAGAAAGAAAGTCTGTCATTATCAAAAAAAAGTGAGAGAGAACAATATACCTCTATACCTTAACATAACGAGCACCTTTCAATCTTTTTTTGATACTTACACTTGGAAGAAATCCAACCTTCACTCCTGTTATCAATTTTGAGTTCACCTCACTTTCTTTAAGACAGGTATCTGATTTGGCATACAAGCGAAAATTTCCGAGTCCCTCTAGGTTTATACTATGGTTATCCATCAGTAACTCTGGGACTTCTTGTACTAAAGCCTCTAAAACACCAACAACATCTGGCGTACTCAAAGTGCTTTTTAAGGCTATACGAGAAGCAATTTGTCTAATGCCTATGGGTTCTCGCTCACAAATTAGAGGATAATATTTCTTAGTGGGTTCTGGTCCAGACAATCTATCAACAGAATGGCTGACCTGATATTTTATAGGTGACATCATAATTGGTTTAGTGGTAAATAATTCAGAGGTAAAATTAAAACATCATCTGATAATAAGCAAGTTCATATACAAAAGAGTAAAAAATAGTAGTTCTCTTGAGCATTTTTCATATTTTATTTGACAAATTTATATTTAGCACTAGTCTATCAAAGTTTTAGGGCTAGTCCTAAAATATTTTAGAGCTAGTCCTTAATTAATTTAGCACTAGTCCTAAATATTTATTCTTCTTGATAAATGATGTTTTTTCTCTTGAACAAAGTGATTATTCTTCAAGTGAAATGATGGCCACAATTTAATACTTTATATCTACATAAAACCCAAATAACTCATCCTTCTAATTCACAAGAACTTAGCTCACCAACAACTTATTAAGCAACATCCTAGTTATAAAAGAAATATTTCCATTCAAAGACCTCCTCACAAAAGCAATTCAAACTGATTTATCATATATTATAAATATTATTATATCTTTGGTTCAACCAATTATACTAAATATCATCAAACACATTTTCATGGCCATAGATTAGATTAGCCAATCATCTAAATAAATTATTCATTTAAATGCATTTATTATGTCCATTAAAATTAGAGCCATTGCTCGTAAAAACCCAAGAGACCTTGAAGCAGCACCTAAATTTTATGCTCAAAAAGTAAATCAAGGTGATGTCAGCCTTACCGAATTATCTGAAATCATAGCACAAATGTCAACAGTAAGTAAAACCGATGTTTTTGCAGTGTTAATGGGATTAACAGAGGTGATACCCAGAGAACTCGCCAGTGGAAAAATCATTAGACTGGGAACCATTGGTAGCTTTAGTGTAGCAGTGAGCTCCAACCCTGTCGATACCGAAGAAGAAGTATCTTCTCACCAGGTAAGAAAACTGAAATTGAATTTCCGCCCCGATGCCGATTTAAAGCAAAAAGTGGAAGGATTCCATGTCGTTAAGTCCTCATAACACGAGGATTGTATTTTGTATAAGTGCGGGAGTGCTCTGTGAGGGGAGCGCTCCTTTTTTTTGGGGGTTTGAGCTGAAAGAGTAACACAGCTCTCTGAGCTGTGACAAAACATATACAACAATGAAACCACAAGCTAAGCTGGGTCGGATTTGCAATCCGACCACATACAACATCACTATTCCTCCATAAGTAATTGTTACCAATATTATCGGATTGCAAATCCGATAGAGCTAGGGTTCAATTATTACCCTCCCCACTCACTTTCTAATTCTATATCAACACAAAACTTTCCCAACAAAACCACCACAACTTACCAACACAAAGCCTATTGGCTCTAATATTTTATTAACTTGCAACTTCGTAAAAATTGAACCCATTTTTAATCATTAATGAAATTTTGCATCATTTATCTATAAACCAGAAATAACACCCCATTATATATGAATACCACAGTCCACAACAAACTAGTTTCTTTTATTTGGTCCATTGCCGACGATTGCCTTAGAGATGTTTATGTAAGAGGAAAATACCGCGATGTGATACTACCTATGGTGGTTCTTCGCCGTCTCGATGTGCTGCTTGAGCCCACCAAAAAAAAAGATATTGGAAGAAATGCGCTTCCAAAAAGAAGAAGCTGAATTCACCGAATGGGAAGAAACCGGATTGAGAAAAGCATCGAAATATGTATTCTATAACACCAGTAAATGGACCTTAAAACGACTGAAGGAAACGGCCACCAATAGCCAACAACTTTTGCAGGTGAACTTTCAGGAATACCTGAATGGCTTTAGTCCCAATGTGAAAGAGATTATTGAGAAGTTTAAACTGGCCAGCCAAATAAAACATATGGCCGATAAGGATGTGCTTTTAGATGTTCTGGAGAAGTTCACCTCGCCCAACATCAACCTCACTCCTTTTGAAAAAGAAGATGGGGATGGTAGAAAATTGGCTCCTCTCAGCAATTTGGGAATGGGCTATGTTTTTGAAGAACTCATTAGAAAGTTTAACGAAGAGAATAACGAGGAAGCAGGAGAACACTTTACACCCCGCGAAGTGATTGACCTGATGACACATATTATCTTTGAACCCATTAAAGATGAACTGCCTCCGGTCTTAACCATTTACGACCCAGCCTGCGGTAGTGGCGGCATGCTCACCGAATCGCAGAACTTTATAAAAGACCCCTACGGCATTATCAAAGCCAAAGGTGATGTGTATTTATATGGTAAGGAAATTAACGATGAAACTTTTGCAATTTGCAAATCGGATATGATGATTAAGGGCGACGACCTCGAAAATATCAAGCTGGGTTCTACCCTATCTACTGACGAATTTGCCGGGAAGTCTTTTGACTTTATGCTTTCTAACCCTCCTTATGGAAAATCTTGGGCCACTGAAGTAAAGTATATAAAAGATGGCAAAGATATTATTGACCCACGTTTCGAAATAGAATTGAAAAACTATTGGGGAGAGACAGAGCTAGTTGATGCCACGCCACGCTCCTCCGATGGGCAGTTGCTCTTTTTAATGGAGATGGTAGATAAGATGAAACCCTTAAGCCAAAGCCCCAAGGGTTCTAGAATTGCTTCGGTACATAATGGCTCTAGTTTATTTACTGGCGATGCTGGTGGCGGCGAAAGTAATATCAGACGCTATTTAATAGAGAACGACTATTTATCAGCCATTATTCAACTGCCCAATAACCTGTTTTATAATACGGGAATCACTACCTATATTTGGTTGTTGACCAATCATAAGCCTGCCCACAGAAAGGGCAAAGTACAATTGATAGATGCTGGACAAAGCTTTATCAAGCTCCGTAAGAATTTGGGTGCCAAAAACTGTGAACTCAGCCCACAGCATATTAAAGACATTATGAATGCCTACGAAAAGCTGGAAACTCTAGACAGAAAAGAACCCACCGACCTGGCTGCTAAGGTATTCGATAATGCCGACTTTGGTTATTATAAAGCCACCATAGAACGCCCCAAAAGACTAAAAGCTCAATTTACCGAAGAGAAAATTAATGACTTGCGCTACGATAAAAGCTTAAAAGAAGCCATGGAATGGGCCTACGAAACTCTAGGCGAAGAAGTTTATACTGATTTAGCCAAGCATGAGAAAAGCATTTTAAGCTGGTGCGAACAAAACGATTTCGACCTGAATGCCAAAAAGCGCAAAGCCCTCTTGTCGCCTAAAACCTGGGAAAAACAAAAACTCATTTTAGATGGCGCTAGCTATCTCTTAGAAAATATAGGCTCGGATATCTATGATAACTTCAACGATTTTCAGGAATTGGTGGATCGTACCCTGAGCTTGTCGAAGGCTTCAGAGAATAATGACATTCAGAATACTAATAAAAGGACCCTGAGCTTGTCGAAGGGTACAAAGAATGAAACTTCTGGTCAAGTGACCCTTCGACAGGCTCAGGGTACGAAACAGAATATTGCTTTAAATGATAGAAAGGATAACTCCCTTCGACAGGCTCAGGGTCCAGAACAAACCAAAACTTTCAAACTATCCTCCTCCGAAAAAAATGCCATTTATAATGCCGTTTCTTGGTATGACGAAACCGCTGATAAGGTGATTAAGAAATACCAAAAGCTCAATGCTGATAAACTAAAAGCCCTATTAAACAGACTCAACTGCACTGAAGAACAATTGCCCGACTATGGTTATTTCCCCAGTACTAAAAAAGGCGAATATATTATTTATGAAACCGAAAGCGATTTACGCGATTACGAAAATATTCCTATAAAAGAAGAAGTACATGCCTACTTTCTAAAAGAAGTAAAACCTCATGTTGCGGAATCATGGATAGATTTAGAAAAGACCAAGATAGGCTACGAAATCAGTTTTAATAAATACTTCTACCAGCATAAGGCCCTGAGGACTATGGAAGAAGTGAGTGCCGAGATTTTAGCACTGGAGAAAGAGAATGAAGGTTTGATTATGGATATATTAAACCTGGGCTAATTTGTTCGACAGTGTCGGACAAATTGGAAAAGAGCGACCATTCAAATTGGTCGACAGTGTCGACCAAAAATGATAAAATCAGATATTTAGTTTTCCTAAAAAACTAACAAGAAGAATTAAATTTGTGACTATGGAATTGATTACAAATGAGGAATACAGACATTGGCTTACCGATATCAAAAATAAGATACAAGGAGCCCAAATAAAGGCCGCTTTGGCTGCAAATAAAGAATTAATCCTTTTTTATTTTGAGCTGGGACAAATGCTAGAAGCAAAGTTAAGCACTTCAAAATGGGGAGATAAGGCCATTATTCAATTGGCTAAAGATTTAAAAACCAGCTTCCCAGACCTAAAAGGTTTTTCTCGCACCAACTTATATTATATCAAGCAATTTTATCATTTTTTTTCAAAATCAATTGTCCCTCAGCTTGGGGGACAAACTCCAAAAACAAAAATCCCTCAGTCTGGGGGACAATTAGTAGAACAATATATTTGTCAGCTACCATGGGGACATATAAAAGTGATGATTAGCAAGATAAAATCACTTGATGAGATTCTTTTCTATACTCAGAAAATTATGGAAAACAATTGGAGTAGAGATATATTTGAATTGCAATTGAAATCAAATTTATACCAAAGGCAAGGTATAGCTATTACGAACTTTAGTACCACCCTGCCTAACCCACAATCAGAATTAGCTCAACAAAGTATTAAAGACCCGTATTTGTTTGACTTTATTAGCCTCAGCGACCCCTATGTAGAGAGAGATATTGAAAACCAATTGGTAAATCATATATCGAAATTCATGTTAGAGCTAGGCAAAGGTTTTGCTTTCCTGGGCCGACAATATCACTTAAACATTGCCGATAAGGATTACTATATCGACCTCTTATTCTATCATGTGATACTAAAAGCCTATGTGGTAATAGAATTAAAAAACACCGCTTTTATACCTGAATATGCTGGCAAACTAAATTTTTACCTTTCAGCGGTGGATAGTTTATTGAAAAAAGAAGATGACAAAGCCACCATTGGTATTTTATTATGCCGCGATAAAAACAATATAGAAGCCGAATTTGCTTTACGCGATATTAACAAACCCATGGGCATTAGTGAGTTTCAACTTACTGAAGTATTACCCGATAATCTAAAATCCAGCTTACCTAGTATTGAAGAAATAGAGCAAGGTTTAAAACTGGATGATAATGACATTAAAAAAACCGATTCTTAATGAAGAATAATAAAATAATAGATAATAGTAAATATGCTGGCCAAGCAAAGCCCAAATACACTATCTTTGTGAGTGATAAGACTCACCACGCTTCCAAGTCCGATGTAAATTGGAGCAGCGCACCCGGGTGGGTTTTCGATTTTTATGGAGGGCATAGTTCTATGGATTACCCTCCTCTATCCTCTCCTTTTTATTATTTTCTAAATCTGGAAATCCCACAAAACCATAAGGAGGCCCTATGCAATTAAAATATGATAAATACCCTGCTTATAAGGATTCTGGTGTGGAATGGTTGGGTGAGATTCCTGAGGGATGGGAGGTGAAAAAATTAAAATTCAACGGTACAATCTATGCTGGTTTAAATGGTAAAAAAGGTGATGATTTTAGTAAAGAATACAAACATGGTATGATACCATTTATTCCTTTTACTAATATTTACAACAATATGATTATTGATGACTCACAATTCCAGTACGTACGAATATTAGATAATGAAGCACAAAATATAGTAATAGAAAATGACCTATTATTTCTAATGAGCAGTGAAACCATAGACGACATTGGAAAATGTTCACTCTACAAATCAAATATTAAGAAGCTATATTTAAACTCATTTTGTAAAGGATTTCGAATTAATAAAAAAGATATTGATGCTAATTTCACTAATTACTTGCTTAAAGCGGAGACCTATAGAGCTTACTTTTCTATGGTCGGAAGAGGTTTTACAAGGATTAATATAAAACAAGAGTATATAAACGATTTATACACTTTAACTCCCCCACTCCTAGAACAAAACACCATAGCTCAACACCTAGACCAAAAAACAAAAAAAATAGACCAAGCCATTGCCCAAAAAGAAAAAATGATTGCCTTGCTAAAAGAGCGTAAGCAAATCATGATACAAGAATTGGTAACAGGTAAAATGGTTTGGGATAAAGAAACAGATAGCTGGATAAAACCTAAACTGACTAAGGATAGTGGTGTGGAATGGATTGGGGAGATACCGGAGGGTTGGGAGGTGAAGAAGTGCAAATATTTATTCAATGAAATAAATGAAAGGTCAGTTGAAGGCAAAGAAGAATTATTGTCAGTTTCACATATGACAGGTGTTACTCCTCGGTCTGAGAAAGATGTTAATATGTTTTTAGCAGAAGATTATTCTGGCTCAAAGCTATGTAAAAAAGGTGATGTTGTATATAATATTATGTGGGCCTGGATGGGTGCACTAGGTGTTTCATGGCAAGAAGGCATTGTTAGTCCATCATATGGTATTTATAGACAAAAAAACTCTAACTATTTTAATCTGAGTTTTCTAGAGAACAAACTAAAAACGACTGAATATATTGAGTACTATAATAAAGTTTCAACAGGACTACATTCTTCTAGGTTAAGGTTCTATTCTCATATGTTTATGAATATGGTGATTTCCTTCCCAAGGAAAGAAATCCAAGACACAATAATAAATAGAATAAATCAGCAATCCTCCAAAATAGACCAAGCTATAACTTTACAGCTAAAGCAGATTGGGCGCTTAAAGGAATATAAGATGGTATTGATTGATAGTTTGGTTACTGGGAAGGTTAAAATATAAAATTATGGAAGAGAATAAGAAAAATATGCATTCTAAAAAATACCTAGAAGAAGTTATTGTTTCTTTACGGGATTTCATTTTAGAAATAGAAGATTCTGAATTTGACAAAGATGGCTTACTTGCTAAATTAACTTTCTTCTTAAATAGTATTTCTAATAAGCAAACATCGCATTTGGTCAGTAAACATCTAGTTCCTATATTTATAAGATACAAAAGCTTAAAGGATAAATTTCCTAATAAAAAACTAGACCCCGAAGTACGAACTAATTTAATGGAGGCTTTAATTGGTAATGCAAACTTTGCTCTTTTAGAATTCAGAAATGGTGAATATAGTGAGCGAGTAGTTAATTCAGAAGAGTTCTACAGAAATAAGATTGTTGAACTTGAAAAAGAGCAAGAAATTAATCGTCAAAAAAACTATAGTAACAATATAGAACTTGAAAACAAACTCAATGAATACAAAAATAAGTTAGAAGAAAAACAAAAAGAACTCGATGCTAAAGAATCTTGGGAAAAGAAAATAAACAATACTTTTCCTAGGCTAAAAAAAATACTTCAGCCAATTGAAGATGAACATGAAAGGCTTAAATCATTATATAACATGTTTATTAAAGCATCAGCTATTATTGTTTTCGTTTTAATCATTGCAGAAATTACAGCTATAGTAAAACTAATCTGCTATAACGGGCTTCCTGATTTCAAAGGTTTTGTAACTCTTTTTACTCCTGTTCCACTTGCTGGATTATTATTATGGGGCGCTATTTATCAAATGAATAGAGCTCAACGTCAGTTGGTTATTTTAGCAAAAAACATTCACAGTATTGAGTATGTTCAGGGGTTATTACTATCAATTAATGATTTGTCACCTAGCATCGAAGATGGAATTAATAGAATAAATTCAGCTTTAGATAAAATGATAGACAACCACCTAAATTTAAAAGATGAGAATTGTGAATTGGATTTATTGGCAGAGGAAAGAAAGGATAGTAACCCAGCAGATACTGTAGTCAATATATTAAAAGAGCTTAAAGGAATTAAGGGTATAGATTTAAATAAATAATCATTAAGTTTGAGCATATAAAATAAACAATAATGAAAAGGCGGATATTTATCTCAAGTGTACAAAGGGAGTTTCAAAAGGAACGTTTGGCTTTGGCCGAATACTTTAGAAACGATGCTTTGCTATCTGAGTTTTTCGAGGTCTTTATTTTTGAGGAGGTTGCGGCCTTAAGTCTCTCCCCCGAACAAGTATTCCCTAAAGAGGTAAAAGATTCTGATATATAC
>JADGDY010000143.1 GCA_016744655.1 Bacteroidales bacterium
TCTCTGGATCGAGTCGTAATCTTCACTGTCATCCGGATAGACGCTGATTCCTATACTTGCCCCTACGATACATTCGACGGAGTCGATAATGATGGGTTGGATAAGTCTATGGGGAAACGGGACAGACGGATTATATTTTCTTCAGTGAGGATTAGTAAATCAGATACTCTTTGACCAATGTAACAACCGATAATTAGCCAGTTTTTTGCGTTCTCTAAAGCATCTCTATCAAAAGTGGTATTTTGTATTGTTTCAAGTTCATCTATTGTTAGAAATACTTTGGAGGCTTTCTCAGTATAACCTCTGATTTGCTGCAATTGCATGTTAACAGGATATCCATTCATTTGAGCATCGAGGCAAACTGTTTTTAAAAAACGAATATAACGTCCTGCAGTGTTTGAGTTCAGTTTATCAACCTCAGTAAAGTATTTTAATAGGTCATTTCTGAATTTCAGGTCAACATCTTTTACATAGAATTGCTTCTTCATGTATTTCTCGAAATTTTCAATCTTTATTTTTAAAGTTTTGTATTTTCCAATAGTAGCCGGAACAACTCCCTGTTTTCCATTCGGGAATTCTTTGAATGGAAGGTTCTCAGCATAAGATTGTATGTAACTTGATAGCCGATCAGAATCTGTTTTGGATTTTTTATTGGTAATACTATCAATTTGGTTTTGTAACCAATCACCATTTATCTCTATAGATTCTGCAGTTGCAATATTGAAGTCTTTTTCAATTCTATTTTTCAAACGGCCTAGATTATTCTTGAGGATCTTTAAATCTTCATCATTGGATAAAGGTAGTTTGGTTTTTTTGCTCCAATCTTTTGGATTAATTACATAGCCAGTCTTCCTCTTAAAGACATTCTTACGATCAATAGAAAGCCTAAGATAAATGTTTGCAGGGTTCGCTTTGCTGCGAAGTAAAAAGTTGATAGTTGCCATATCAATATTGTTTGAATACAAGACAAAGATAATAAATTTGGTCAACGGTTGGTCAACCGATTTTAAATATTATTCAATCATATTAAATATACTTAAATAGCTTGTGAATGCTTACTTTACTAATTTATGAGGTTTTTAGGTGTCTTTCTTAGATTTTATTGCAATTGAAGAAAGTGTTAAAATTGATAGGTGTGGTTCCCTCATTCTCCGCCAAACGAAAAGCCTTTTGCAGAAATGTGAAAGGCTTTTTTGTTGTTAACGTTTTTTGTTTGCTACCCCACCTATATATTTTGTAAATTTGCAAACACAAAAATGCACAAACATAAAGATCATGAGAAAATCTATATTTACTGTATTATTCCTACTGCCATTGACATTTATTATGGCTCAGAACTTAAACGCGAGTTTAAATTTTGCTAAATTTTATAATCCAGAGCTAGGTTC
The DNA here is from genome assembly GCA_016744655.1 of Bacteroidales bacterium. Taxonomy (GTDB): domain Bacteria; phylum Bacteroidota; class Bacteroidia; order Bacteroidales; family UBA12170; genus UBA12170. Next base: position 1,389 of record JADGDY010000143.1, read on the forward strand.
CTATGTGGAGACTTATCTATCTGTTGATATGAATGGATTAAAATTAGTTAAAAATGAGGAGGGTAATTACTATTCTCAGGTGAATTTATTGTTAATGTTTAAAAGAAACGATAGTATTATAGATTTCAGTAAAACAACTTTAACAAGTCCAATTGTTGAAGACACTAACGAATTAAATCTAAATTTTCTTGATCAGCAGCGTTTCTTTATGCCTAATGGGAATTATACCTTAGATATTGAGTTTTCTGATGCTAATACAGACCAAGAACCAAATAAGGCTCGTGGAGAAATTAATCTTAATTTTCAGAAGGATAAAGTTCAGTTAAGTGATGTGGAATTTATTGAATCTTATGAGAAAAGTGATGAGTGGAAAATAAACACTAAGAATGGTTATGATATGGTTCCACACGTCTCCAACTATTACGGGGATCATGAAGAAAAGATCATATTTTATTCAGAAATATACCATGCTAAGGAAGTTTTGGGTGAAGGGGAGAAGTTTTTATTGACTGCTTATGTTTCAGAAACCAATCGTTCTCAAGTGACTAACGATTTGGTAATAAGAAAAAGAGTAGATGCTGAATCGGTTAATGTCGTTTTGAATCAATTTGATATATCTAAACTAAATAGTGGAAACTATGATTTGGTTATCGAGTTACGAGATAAGAATAATGAAATTCTTGAAGCTCGTAAGACCTTGTTTCAAGTTAGTAATACATTACAATCATTTGATGAGCAATTATTAGCAATGATTTCTGGTGAAAATTCATTTGTGAATAAATTTAGTAATGATTCACTTACTAGTTTAATAAGTTGTGTCTATCCAATTGCAAATCCTGCTGAAAGAGCATTTATTAAAAATTCACTTACTACAGCTAGTGAAGAAGAAAAAAGAAGGTTTTTAAACTATTTCTGGAAATCAAAAGATGAATACGATCCTGAAAATGCATGGAAGACTTATCAATTAGAGGTAATAAAAACCAACAGAAGTTTTGGTAATAAGTATGTGCCAGGTTATGCAACAGACATGGGTAGAATTTATCTTCAGTTTGGTCCTCCAAATACTATTGCCGATCAGGAATATGAAAGTGGAGGAGGAAGACACGAAGGAGCAGTTCCTTATCAAATTTGGCATTATTATGAGATAGGTGATCAACGAAATGGAAAATTTGTATTCTATAATCCTCACTTGATTCATAAAGGATATACACTATTGCATTCTAATGTGGTTGGTGAAATAAGTAACCCCCATTGGCAATCCTATCTTCATAGAGATCAATTGCAAAATATCGATGCTCCTGATGATGATAGATATGAAGGTCGTTCAGGAGAACTCTATAATAACCCAAGGTAAGGCATATCCAAAATAGATCTTTATGATAAAAGTTGCAGTGGTTATTCTGAATTGGAACGGTAAAAGTTTCCTACAGAAGTTCCTTCCTTCTGTTCTTCAAAATATCCCGGAATATGCGGAATTATTTGTTGCAGACAATAATTCATCAGATGATTCAATAGAATTTTTAAAACACAACTATCCTCAAGTAAAGCTGGTGATTAACCATCAAAATGGTGGATATGCTAAAGGGTATAATGATGCTTTAAAACAAATAGAAGCTGAGTATTATGTTCTTTTAAATAGTGATATCGAAGTAGGTTCCAATTGGATAGAACCTATTGTTGACTTAATGGATAATGACCATCAAATTGCCGCTTGTCAGCCTAAAATCTTAGCTTACGATAATAAACAAGAGTTTGAATATGCAGGAGCCGGAGGAGGCTATATAGATAAATATGGCTATCCATTTTGTAGGGGAAGAATATTTCAAGAAATAGAGCTGGATAAAAATCAGTATGATGAGGCGGTAGAAGTATTTTGGGCAAGTGGAGCTTGTATGTTTGTTAGAGCCGATAAGTATCACGAATTAGGAGGCTTGGATGATGATTTTTTTGCACACATGGAGGAAATAGATTTTTGTTGGAGAGCAAAAAATGCGGGCTATAAAATATATTATCAAGGGACTTCTGTAGTTTATCATGTTGGAGGGGGGACTTTACACAAAAGCAATCCCAGAAAAACTTTTTTAAATTTCAGAAATAACTTTTTCTTACTCTATAAAAATCTTCCATCAAATAGACTAGTTCCTATTTTCTTTTGGCGCTTAGTTTTAGATGGCGTTGCTGGAGTGAAGTTTCTGTTAGATGGTAGTTTTAAAGATTCAATAGCAGTTTTAAAAGCTCATTTTGCTTTTTATAGGGCTATACCTAAATTAAAAAGCAAGAGGAAAAAGCTAGTGCAAACAAGAGTAAGCAAGGTCTATCAAAGAAACATTGTTTATGAGCATTTTGTAAAAAAGATCACAAAATTTAATTCATTAGATCAACAACGTTTTAGCTAAGCCATTTTTTTCGATTTTTGTATTTCATGAAAAGAGGACACTTACAAACTTACCCGATAAAAATCTTATTGGCTTTTGGTGAAGCCATAAGTGGAAATGAGAAATTTTTCCATTTTTTAATGGAAAACAAATACCCCGAACTTGGAGTTTTGGCAAAATCTATAAGAGGAGGGGAAGAAAGTGTAAAATGGTTGATGAAGAATGGTTTTCCTCAATTTGCTGTTTTTGATAGCGCCATACATAATGATAAAAAAGCCGTTATGTGGTTGTATAAATACAATTTTAAGCTATTAATTCGTCTTGCAGATGCATCTCGAGGTACCCCAATAGCTCTTAAATGGTTCGAAAAAAATGACCTGAAGGTCTTTGTAGTGATTGCAAAAAAAATTGAATCTTTTGTAAGTCAACAAACTTTTGATGTTCATAAACGAAGATTTTAAATTTTATTTTTTTTAGTGCTTTTGATCTACTCTCAGTATCTATTTTCTACTAATAGATTTGAGCTTACCAGGGTTAACTAGCGTTTTATTATTTTCTTATCTTTGGAATTCACTTAATTAAAAACTCATGCTTAAGAAAGAATTTTGTATATCAATGATATTTATTTTTGCTGTAATTGTTGTATACGGACAAAATGGTTTGAATCCTATAAACCCTGAGTTTATTCAAGCAATTGAAAATCAAAATGTAAAAACTGATGGAGATGTCGAATCAGGAGGGATTCCTTTTCCTGTTAAATTAGGTTACTCTGAATTTTCATCAAGAAATACAACCAACCTACCTAGTAGCTACGATTTAAGAGACTTGGGATTACTGCCGCCTGTGAAAACACAATCATCAGGAGGTTGCTGGGCTTATTCTTCTATGTCAACTGTTGAATCAAGAATGTTGGTATTAGGAGAGGGCTTATATAATCTTTCAGATAATAATCTTAAATATTGTCATGAATTTTTCCCTGGACGCTCTACAAATGGTAATGCCTGGATGACAACAGCATATTTTGCAAGACAATCAGGTCCCTTACTGGAGGAACAAGATCCGCATCCAGGAGGTACTTCAGAACCAGGAGTTGATTGTCCTGTTGGTGAATCTCCCGCATTTTTAGTGAGAGACTCGCGTTACCCACCTGGTGATATGAATACTATAAAGCAATTGATTATGGATGTAGGGTCTGTTTGGTCATTGATATATTATAGTTCGACCTATTTCAATTCAACTGAGAATACATATTTCTATGACGGCGCTCACGAAGTTAATCATGTATTTAATATAGTAGGTTGGGATGATGATATAGTGACAGATGGTGGAACTGGAGCTTGGATATGTCAAAATACATATGGAGCTGGTTGGGGAGAAAATGGTTTTGTTTATACCAGTTATAATGATAGCCAATTTTTAATTTACAATGCATATTTCCCCAATTATGAGGAATATACAGAGGATAGTAGAGTGTTGCTCCATGATGAACTTGGAAATTATTCGAGTTATGGCTACGATAGTGAACAAGGTTTTGCATTAGTGAAATATGAAGTTTCCGAGAACTTAATAATTGATGAAATTGGTACATATGCTATGGCATATGGAACCGACATTGAAATAGAGATTTATTCGGAATTTGATGATGTTTCTGGTGTTTTGAGTAATCAAATCGGAGCTGTATCAAAAAAGACCACTGAACATCCAGGCTTATATACTTATGATCTAAACAATCCAATATCTGTAATTATGGGAACCGATTTGTTTATCAAAGTTAAATATAATACACCAGGATATAACTGGCCAATTCCAATAGAAATGTATCTTGAAACATATTCAGATCCTTATATTGAATCTGGTGTTTCTTGGATTAGTGGTACTGGGAGTACTGGTGATTGGTTATCTGTTGGAAATGATACAGATTATAAAATAGATTTATGTGTAAATGTATATGGTTCTTATAATCCAAATACAGTTCCACTATCAAATAATATTATAATTATGGTAATAATGGGTTTGTTGGCTATAGTAGGATCGAGATTTGTTTTAAGAAAGTAGTGAGAAATTACTTAAACGATAGGTAGTTTCACAACAAAACAAGCTCCTCCAATTTGACTTTTTTCCACTGAAATTGTACCTCTGTAGCTCTCTGCTGTACTTTTACAAAACCTAAGTCCAATTCCTGTCCCTGTTGGTGCTTTTGTATCTTCGTTACTCTCTTTTGGCTTAGTTGTAAAGAATGGATCGAAAATTCTAGGAAGTAATTCTGTCGGAATTCCAGGACCATTATCACTAATTTTAAAATAGGCAAACCCTTGATCTATTCCCGTTTCAATATCTATTTGTTTATTAGGTTTCTGATAGAGTGCATCCATGGAATTCTTTACCAAGTTTTGAAACAGTTGTGAAATCTCGGCAGTAATTACTTTGATTGGAAGAGGTTTTGTAGAAAGATTAATTTCTTTCGTTACAAGGTTTTTAAATTCTAAATCTACATTCAGAAAATCGATTTCTTGTTCAATGATTCTATTAAGATCGGTTATTTCAATTTCTTCGTTATGGTCTGTTCTGCTCTTTTTTAGCATGGATTTTAAATCCTTAAGAAGCGCTTCAAGTTTTTCTTTATTTAATTTATTGAGTTCCCATATTTCTTGAAGTTCATCATTAACTGAACTCTGAATATCACTTTGAGAAATATGTTGCTCAATACCATCTTTCATCATGTCGATTACATCCATACCATTGGCGACACTTGTAATCGGGCCACGAACATTATGTATTACTCCTTGCATAAATTGAGCTAAAATACTTTCTCTTTCCTTAATGATCAGCTCTTTAGTTCTCTGTTCAACCATATCTTCTAATTTATGGTTGTACCGCTCAATTTTATCACGGTCGAGCTTGGCTTGAAGATGGTTAGTAACTCTACCAATAACTTCAACATCTTCGAATGGCTTAGTTATATAATCTACTGCGCCCAATTCAAATCCTCTAATTTTATCTTTAATATCGTGTTTTGCACTCAAGAATATTACAGGAATATGTTTTAAATTAGGGTTAGATTTAATTTTACTACAAATACTAAATCCATCTTCATCTGGCAACATAATATCTAAGAGAATGATATCTGGAGTCTTTTTTTCAAGCAGCTCGAAGGTCTCTTTTCCATTAGTTGTTAATGCAAAAGAGTATCCTTGATTTTTTAGGATATTACCTAAAACCTGTATGTTTTGAGGTACATCGTCTACAAGTAAGACCAGAGAGTTATGGGTTGCCATGGTTTTGTTCTAATATTTTTTTGGTTGTTTTAAGTTCTTTCATCTTAAGAACAATTAAAGTTACAAAATATTATATAAACTCCAAAGATTTAGTATAAAAATATTATACTACTTGTGCATAAAGATCAAATGAATCCACTTGAGTGATTTTAACTTGATAGAATTTCCCTATTTCCAAATCACAACTATCATACTCAATTAAAACTTCATTATCCACTTCCGGAGAATCAAATTCTGTTCTACCTACGTAGTGCTCGTCCTCTATTCTGTCTATAATTACTTTATAGGTCTGTCCTAGCTTGTTTTGGTTAATTTCTAAACTGATACCCTGCTGAAGTTGCATTAGCTCCTCTTTCCTTTCTAATTTAACCTCCTCAGGTACGTCATCTTTGAGGTCAAATGCAGAAGTATTTTCTTCTGGAGAATAGGTAAATACTCCCATTCTGTCGAATCTAGAATCTTTAACGAATTCTTTCAACTCTTGGAACTCTTCATCAGTTTCCCCTGGGAATCCTACAATAAGTGTTGTTCTTATGGCTACATTTGGTACTGTCTCCCTCATTTTATTCACCAAGCCTCTAGTAGTCTCAGAATTATGATTTCTTTTCATGTTTTTCAGAACCCTATCATTGATATGTTGAAGAGGAATATCAACATAATTAGCAATTTTATCTTCAGAATTCATTAGCTCTAGTACATCTAGAGGGAAGTTGTTAGGGTAAGTATAATGTAGTCTTATCCATTCAATACCCTCGATCTTAACTAGTTCTTTCAGAAGATCAGCTAATGCAAGTCTTTTATAAATATCTATTCCATAAGAAACGAGGTCTTGCGCTATGAGTATTAGTTCTTTAACTCCTTTAGCGGCAATTGAACGAGCTTCTTGAATAAGAATATCCATCTCTATACTTTTGTGTTTTCCTCTAATTTTTGGAATAGCGCAAAAAGCACAGGTTCTGTTACATCCTTCGGATATTTTTAAATAGGCATAATGAGAAGGGGTGGTGAGTTCTCGTTCGCCAACCAATTCATTTTTATATTCGGCACCAATTCCTTCAGTAATCTTAATTAGATCGGCATCAGTAGCTCCAAAATATCCATCTACCTCAGTGATTTCTGAGGGCAGTTCGTTTTTATATCTTTCAGAAAGGCAGCCCATCACATATACCTTGTCTAAATGTCCAGCTCTTTTCGCATCGACAGCATTTAAAATCATGTCGATACTTTCTTCTTTTGCATCTGCAATAAAGCCACACGTATTGATAATGACAGCATCGTAATCTTCATTATCTTCCTCGTGCATTACTTGAATTTTGTTGGCTTTGAGCTGTGCCATAAGGTGTTCCGAATCTACAAGGTTCTTGGAACAGCCCATGGTTATTACATTTATCTTCTTAGGTATTTGTTTGGTCTTCATTTTCAGTTATTTACAGTTTTTTAATAAATCGGCTAGGTTAGGGCGACCTAAATCCTGAGCTTTTTGATAATCTTCACAACTTTTCTTTACTTCATTTAAATAAAACCATGAACGGCCTCGATTAAAAAAAGCATCCGCAAATTTAGGGTTTGAGTCAATAGCTTTTGTAAAGTACTCAATCGCTGTGTTGTAATCCTTAAAATTCATATAGCAATTGCCACAAGAATATAAAAGAAGAGCATCATTAGAAACATATTCTAAACCCTTTTGAAACTCAATGAGTGCTAATTCTGAATTACTATTTAATAGATGTGTTCTGCCTTTTTCGTAATATTCCTCCGCTTTCTCTTGAGGACGTGTACATGATGCAAATATGCTAAGGATTATAAAACTAAGGTATAGGAATGTTTTTGTTTTCATTATTTAACTTCTCTTACAAGGTACATATATACAGGAAAGTGATCGCTATAACCTCCTTGAAACTTATCTCCAACAAATGAACGCTTTGGATAGCCTTTATATCTTCCTTCTTGATTAATCATATATGGTTTTTTGAAGATAGCGGATTTAAAATAAGCCCAAGAACTTTTATCTTCTGATACCAAGGCTGGAGTTATAATGATTTGGTCAAATAAGTTCCAAGAATCTCTATACGCCAATGATCCATTTCCCTTTTTATATTTTGTCATAAATGGATTATAGAAATATCCCTCACTAAGTTTTGACTTATCATCTGTTGCTTTTAAATGTTGGGCAACACTTTTGTCAGTTGGATCATCATTAAGGTCACCCATAATCATGATTTTAGCATTAGGGTTAATTGTTAATAAAGAATCAGCAATAGAACGACTTAAGTCTGCTGCAGCAATACGCTTAGGTCTAGAACGTTTTTCTCCACCACTTCTACTTGGCCAGTGATTAACTTGGAAATGAACTTCTTCACCTTTTAATAATCCAGTAACAACTAATTGATCTCTCGATTTAAAACTCGTGTCAGCTGTTTTAAAAGGAGCTGAATAGCTATGAGTTAGTTCGAAGTATTCTGGATTGTAGACTAAGGCAACATCAATACCTCTTCTATCAGGAGAATTATAATGAACCACTTGATAGTTTCTATCTTTTAAAGCCTCTGTTTTAACTAAATCTTCTATTACAAACCTATTTTCTATTTCAGATACACCAAATACAGCAAGTCCATCAGGAGTTTTATCTATGGCTATTTCAGATAGTACCCTAGCCATTTGGTCTAGTTTATAGTAATATCTCTCAGCATTCCATTTTTTATCACCATGTGGGAGAAAGTCTCCTTCAGCAACACCTTCAGAATCAATAGTATCAAATAGGTTTTCCAGATTGTAATACCCAAGAGCAACAATCTCATATTGTTGTGCTTTAGAATTAAAAGAAGTTAATGTAATGCTGAAAACCATTAGAATAGTTAAAAGCTTTGTAATAATATGTTTCATATTTTTTATGTTTACTAAATTTTGGGCAAATTTAATTGATTCTTTCAACGAAAATAACTTTCAAGTGTTATTAATTTAATTATTTTTGTTGCCCCCAATTTATAGGGTAATCAAAAATCAAAAATATGCGTGAAATAAAATGGATTTTACTATTCCTATTCATTTCTGCTTTTTCTTATGCTCAAGTTGATACGGAAGTTGATACTTTAAAGATGGAGATGAAAGAGGATATTGCCTCTGCTTCTGTTATTGTAATAAGTCAAGCTGAATTGGATGGTGATGAGGAGTCGACGGATATCTCTGGGATTTTACAATCTTCTAGAGATATTTTTGTATCGACCGCAGGCTACACTCTAGGTGCGGCCAGATTTAGAATTAGAGGTTATGACTCTGATAATGCAAGTGTGAATATGAATGGAGTGAGTTTGAACGACATGGAATCGGGAAGGGTCTATTGGTCTTCGTGGGGTGGTTTAAACGATGCCTTGAGAAACAGCGAAATTCTTAATGGTATTTCAGCAGCTCAGTTCTCCTATGGTGGTGTTGCTGGAGCAACAAACATGGAAGTGAGAGCATCTAGCTATTCTCCAACAAAGAAATTAACATACTCCATGCTAAACAAATCGTATAATCATCGATTAATGTTTACCTATGCAACAGGAATGATGGATAATGGGTGGGCCATTACTTTTAGTGGTTCTCGTCGTTGGGCACAAGAAGGATATATAAAGGGGACACCTTATGATGCCTATTCTTATTTCCTTTCCGTGGAGAAAAAAATCAATAGCAAACACTCTATAGGTTTCATTGGTTATGGTGCACCAAGTAAAAGAGGTAAAAGTTCTGCGGTAGTTCAAGAAGCTTATGATTTAAGTGGTGATAATTATTATAATCCTTATTGGGGTTATCAAAATGGGGAGGTAAGAAACTCTCGTATCTCTAATTACCACAAACCAACTTTAATGTTGAGTCACTATTGGACTATTAGTGAAGATACTAAATTAACAACTTCTGCATCGTATATGTTTGGTAGAGGTGGAGGAACTGCTCTAAATTGGGTTTCTGGGAACGATCCTCGTCCCGATTATTATCGAAACTTACCAAGTTACTACAAAGAGTCGGATCCTGAACATGCAGCTTACCTTACTAATCAATGGGAGAATAACGAAGAATATAGACAATTAGATTGGAATTATTTCTATCAAGCCAACTCCGATGAGCATGCTATTATTGAAGATGCTAATGGAATAGAAGGTAATACAATAAGAGGAATTAGATCTAATTATATTATTGAAGATAGAAGAAACGATAGTAAGAAATTGAATCTTACTTCTACATATAACTCTAGAATCAATGAAGATATGGTTTTCTCTGGAGGAATTAATCTAACAAATTATAAAGGTGATCGATTTACAGTGGTTGAAGATTTGTTAGGTGGTGACTTTTATTTAGATATCAATAAATTTGCTGATAGAGATTTTGCAGATCCTAGTATGTCCCAAAATGATTTAAATAACCCTAATAGAGTTGTTAAAGAAGGTGATGTTTTTGGGTACCATTATACTGCAAATATAAATAAGTATATGGGCTGGGCCCAAATGGCTTTTGAGTATCAACAAGTGGATTATTATTTAGGAGCTAATATTTCATATGATCAATTCTGGAGAACAGGCCATATGAAAAATGGGTTGTTTCCTGAAGACTCTTATGGGGATTCGGATAAAAACAATTTCTTAAACTATGGAGCTAAAGGTGGTGTGACATATAAAGTGTCAGGACGTCATTATTTAAGTGCCAATGCATTATATCAAACTCGTGCACCTCAGTTCCGTAATTCTTATCTTTCTGATCGTACTAGAGACCAAGTTGTAGATGATTTAACGAATGAAAAAATCTCTTCTGCTGATGTTAATTATGTGATTAGAGCACCTAGGTTTAATGCTAGAGTCTCTGCTTATTATACTAAGTTTGCTGATAAAACATGGAGTAGAAGTTTTTATCATGAAGACTTAAAGAACTTTGTGAATTATAATATGACTGGTTTAGATGAGCGTAATATGGGTCTTGAGTTTGGTGCTCAATACGAGGTTATTACAGGTTTGAAAATTAATGCTGTAGCTGCAGTCGGAGAAAATATTTATGATTCTCGTGCACAATCAACCATTACTTTAGATAACAGTAGAGCTATGTTGAGTAATCGTACAGTATATTTGGAGAACTATTATGTTGGAGGAAGTCCTCAAACAGCATTATCTGGTGGTTTAGATTATCGTACCAGTTTCTTCATGTTCTTTGGGATAGATGTTAATTATTTTGATAGAGCTTATTTGCCAATAAATCCTGATAGAAGGACAGCTGAAGCCGTTGCTGGTATTGAGCCAACTTATCCAACTTATGATTTAATACTTGATCAGGAGAAATTGCCGAGTGCAGTAACTATTGATTTAAATGTTGGTAAATCTTGGAGAATCGATTATAAATACTACATCAATATCAACTTATCTGTTAATAATATCCTGAATAATCAGGAAGTGATAACAGGGGGATATGAACAATATAGATATGATTCAGAGGATATTAATAAGTTCGCCAATAAATACTATTATATGTACGGAACTACCTATTATTTAAATGTTAGTTTCAGATTTTAATGTCAAAGGAAAAAATTAAAGAAATGAAAAATATATTATTAAAAATTTCAAGTTTTGCTATTGTTCTACTCTTATTAGTGGGCATGAATAGCTGTGTTAAAGATGAATTTGATAAGCCACCATTGCAAGATATTCCTGTTGGTGACCAAGTAACCGTAGCCGATTTATTAGCATCTGCTACCAGTGCTCCTCAAAA
>JADGDY010000270.1 GCA_016744655.1 Bacteroidales bacterium
AATTATAGGTGTTCTACTATTTCATTAACACAAAATATTCAAATTGTTAATAAAATATTCTTTGATATTTCAAATAACTGAATATTTTTGCAGAATCAAAATGTATAAATATACAACTTATGTCAACAAAATCTGAAAGGCTTCAAACCATAAGGAAGCTCATCAATACCAATAAGATACATCGTCAAGAGGAATTGTTATCCTTGTTGGTGAATAGAGGGCATGATACAACACAAGCCACTCTTTCTCGTGATTTAAGAGAATTAAAAGTTGGGAAAATCCATGATGCGCATTATGGAAGCATATATTTTATTCCCGATGAAGTAAAACTAAACGATGGTGATGCCAAACCCCCACTGCAAGGAATTATCTCTTTTGAGGTATCTGGTCAGTCAGCGGTTTTAAAAACCCAAGCTGGTTTTGCCAATAGTGTGGCGGTTAAAATCGATGAAAAAGGCTATCCGATTGTATTGGGTACCATTGCCGGAAACGATACGATATTAATGATGATAAAAGAAGGGATTGAAAAGCAAAAAGTTCTAGATGAGCTTGGGCCTGACTTCCCCGAATTATTAGAAATTTTAATTTAATTGCGCTCCCCGTCATTTATGTCGGGGATTTTTTTTGCTATGAAAGAAAAAAAAAATATAAAATTAGTTCTGGAGGATGGCCAAGAATTTAAAGGTTTTCAGTTTGGCTATAGAAAATCCACTGCTGGAGAGTTAGTATTCAATACTGCCATGACTGGCTATCCCGAAAGTTTGTCCGACCCATCATACCGTGGTCAAATCCTAGTGGCAACTTTTCCCTTAATTGGGAATTACGGAGTGCCCGTTGCCAATAAAAGCAATGAAATGCTGGAGTTTTATGAGTCCAACGAGATTCATATAGAAGCTTTAGTGATTTCTCAATATACCGAGGATTTTAGCCATTGGAATGCAGAAAAGAGCCTGCATGAGTGGATGATAGAAAATGAGATACCCGGCATTTTGGGAGTCGACACCAGAAAAATCACTCAAACTATCAGAGATAAAGGCAGCATGAAGGCCAAAATTGTAATAGATGAAGAGCAGGTGGATTTTGTGGATATGGAGAAAGTTCATTTAGTAGACCAAGTTAGTATTAAAGAAAAACAGGTTTACGGAAATGGTGATTTGAAGATTTTGTTGGTGGATTGTGGTGTGAAAAACAATATCATCAGAAGCCTAATTCAATTTGGAGCCACAGTAATTCGAGTTCCTTGGGATTATCCATTTATGGATGAAGAATTCGATGGTTTGTTTATTTCAAACGGACCAGGCAATCCTACCCAATGTGAAGCAACAATAAATCATCTCAAATTAGCCATGGATACAAATAAACCCATTTTTGGAATTTGTTTGGGGCATCAGCTTTTGGCATTAGCAGGAGGAGCATCAACTTATAAAATGAAATTTGGACATAGAAGCCACAATCAACCTGTTATTTATCAGCCTACTCAAAAGGCTTATGTTACTTCTCAAAATCATGGGTATGCAGTGGATGAGGCTAGTCTGAGCAAAGAATGGGAACCAACATTTAAAAACTTAAACGATGATACCAATGAAGGTCTAAGGCATATTTACAAACCTATATTTAGTACTCAGTTTCACCCTGAAGCAAGTGGTGGACCAACAGATACCGCCTTTTTATTCAATGATTTTATGGAAATGGTAAAAATGAAGAAAAATGCAAAATAAACCAAAGAAAGTATTATTGCTCGGTTCCGGAGCATTAAAAATAGGGGAGGCCGGTGAGTTCGATTATAGTGGTTCTCAGGCATTAAAGGCTTTAAAAGAAGAATCAGTTTATACCGTTTTGATTAATCCAAATATCGCCACAGTACAAACCACGGAAAGCTTAGCTGATAAAGTTTATTTGCTTCCTGTGACTACACATTTTGTGGAGAGAATCATTAAAAAGGAAAAACCTGATGCCATATTGCTTTCTTTCGGAGGGCAAACTGCTTTAAACTGCGGAATTGAATTGCAAGAAAAAGGAATCCTCGAAAAGTATCATGTTCAAGTTTTGGGAACACCAGTATCTGCTATTCAAATCACCGAAGACAGACAACTATTTGCTGATTTATTACGCTCTATAGATGTAGATACTCCTAAAAGTATTTCGGCTACTACCATGGATGAAGCTTTTGAAGCTGCCGAAAAAGTAGGATTTCCCATTATTGTGAGAGCAGCTTTTACTTTAGGTGGTCAAGGCAGTGGTTTCTGTAAAAATGAAGAAGAACTCAAAGAACTGGCACAAACAGCATTTTCATTTTCTGACCAAATTCTGATTGAGGAGTCCCTAAAAGGTTGGAAAGAGGTAGAGTATGAAGTAGTGAGAGATAGGTTCGACAATTGTATTACCGTTTGTAATATGGAAAATTTCGACCCGCTCGGAATACATACAGGTGAAAGTATTGTGGTGGCGCCATCACAGACTTTAAGCAATTCAGAATATCATATGCTTCGAGAAGTTTCCATTAAAATTATTCGAAAAGTAGGTGTGGTTGGCGAATGTAATGTCCAATTTGCCCTAGACCCAAATTCTGAAGAATATAGAGTGATTGAGGTAAATGCTCGTCTTTCTCGTTCTTCTGCTTTGGCCAGTAAAGCTACTGGTTATCCTTTGGCATTTGTGGCTGCAAAATTAGGTTTAGGTTATGGTCTTCATCAAATTAAAAACTCTATTACTAAAACCACTACAGCCTTCTTTGAACCGGCATTGGATTATGTAATTTGTAAGCTTCCTCGCTGGGATTTAGCTAAATTTACAGGAGTAAGT
>JADGDY010000144.1 GCA_016744655.1 Bacteroidales bacterium
TTTTTCCAAAAAAGTGTTGAATAAAAATTTATCTTTGACCACGCAGATGCTTACCGATTATAAAAATACCATAGACTGGACTGATTCTCCATCTCTCGATGCGAACCACCTCAGCTCAAGCGGAAATGCTTTCCGCTTAATACCATTAACCAATAATTACTTTTATCAGCAGTACTTCTTTAGCACAAAGTACCAAAAAATCGGTCCAAAGGAATAACACCCTCCTCTGAAAAAATGATATTAGTATGTTCATTTCTTTGCTTGTCCAAAGAAACGGAACCAAAGAAAAGACATATTTTTCAAGGCGTTATTATGCTTCCTGCGGTCGTATAATACCATTTTATTCCAGGCGGAATCAGTCACATACGAGACTGATTTATATCCACCTTCCATTCACTACACTGTGAAAAATATGGAGCAAGACGATAGATCATCCTTCGATTGTAAAAACTCAACGGTATTAGCTTTAGTTCAACTATTCTACTATTCTTTTAGATAAATTGAACATCGAATACTAAAGAAAAATCCCTTTAAGCCCCGCAAAGTTTATAAATACTTCCGCAGGAATGTCTAAGCCGCCTTATATCAAAGTCGTTAAATGGAGCAAATGGTTTGGAGGTCTAAAAAAACAATACTGTTCGACGCTCGTTAGGAACTTCCCGCAGGAAGTTTCTATAAGTAGGAGTTTATTGTTTTTCCTCCAAGCTATTTGTGGAATAGACTTGGATATACAGCGGAGGCCTGTCTAACTGCAATAGCCAGGTAGATTTTTGCAACACTTTTTCGAAAAAGTGTGCGAGAAAATATTTAAACAGGTATCGATAATTGTGCATGATGGTGTTTGCTTTCCATATTTTTTAATGTGCCCCCATAAAACCTATCCTTTCAAAACCAGGCTATCATCAAAACAAACAAAACCAAATACCACTATATATCAGATAGTTTACAACAAACAAAATCACAAATACACACAAATTAAATAAGGTGCGTACATAAATCATTTTACATACGTACATAAATCAGTTTACGTGCGCACATAAATCAGTTTACATACGTACATAAATCAGTTTACATGCGTACATAAAATCTTATACCAAATTCCAACTTAAGCCATAACATTCCAACATCATTTTTGGACGATTATTCCAACACTTCAACCATACCATTCAACAATAAGCTATCCATTTGATATCAACATTTCTGGGGCTCATATTTGCATATAAAAACAGTTTTAAACCCCATAAAAATGAAAAACAACAATCAAGCATATACTGCTCAGTTTTATTCTAGCCATCAGGCTGCAGAGCAAAATCAAGGACAGCAAGGGCAACAAAGCCAAAGCTCCTCTAATAGCCAAGAATCTCAAGCCAGCTCGGGCAATAAAAACACCACTGGCCCCGATTCTAAAGTAGAACTCCCCAAAGGCGGGGGCGCCATTAAAGGCATAGGCGAAAAGTTTCAAGCCAACCCCTTAACTGGTACCGCCAGCATTAGCGCACCCATTGCCATGAGCCCTGGTAGGTCTGGATTTAGCCCCCAACTGGGACTGAGCTACGACTCCGGAAGCGGAAATAGCCCCTATGGCTTAGGATGGAATATTGGACTCCCCTCTATTACTCGTAAAACCGACAAGGGCATTCCTAAATATCTCGACACCACAGAATACAGCAACCAGGAGGATACCTTTATACTTTCTGGCGCCGAAGACTTAGTGGTGAAACGCAATACAGCGGGACAAGTGATTCCACCTATGAGCAAACAAATTGCAACGGTGGATTATTTGGTACAAACCTATATCCCTCGCATCGAAGGCCTATTTGCCAAAATTGAAAAATGGGTGAAAGAAAGCGATGGTGACATCCACTGGAGAGCCACCACCAAAGACAATACCACAACCGTTTATGGTCAATCGCCCGAGGCACGTATTGCCAATGCCCAAGATGATAAAAAGGTATTTCAATGGCTCATAGAGCGCAGCTCCGATAATAAAGGAAACATCATACACTACGAGTATAAACAAGAAAATAGTGAAAACATTAGCAATGAGCTATACGAGAAAAACAGACTGGCAAATGGAAATGCTTTCACCAAGAAATACCTAAAGAAGGTGTATTACGCCAATACCAATAGGCTGGGATTAGATGATACCTTTACTGATGTCGATTTCCTGATGCAATTGGTTCTGGATTATGGTGAACACGATTTAGAATTTCCTAGTCCCCTTGAAGACGATGACTGGAACCTTCGCCTCGACCCATTCTCTACCTTTAAATCGGGTTTTGAGATTAGAACCTATAGGCTTTGTAAAAGGATTTTGATGTTCCACCAATTTGAAGAATTAGGCACTGACTGGACCCTTGTAAAATCAACCGACCTCAAACACCAAACCGATGATTGGGCAGAAGGAGACGACATTCCTGCCCTTACCTTGCTAGAATCTGTAACTCATACAGGATACAGAGACGGAAACTTCAAAAGCTACCCTCCTCTGGTTTTCAAATATAGCGAAGCCAATAGTCCAAATAAAATACATTCATTCGACGAGAAAGACCTTCAAAACATTCCCACAGCCGTGGATGCCAATAACCATTATCAATGGATCGATTTGTATAATGAAGGACTTAGCGGCGTACTTATCAAACAAGATCAGGCTTGGTATTATAAACCCAATTTGGGCGATGAAAAATACCATAATGAAAGTTTAGAGGAGTCTAAAGCAAGATTGGGCGCCCTTCGAAAATTAGACAATAAACCCTCTGTTGCCAATACATCAAACGGCTTTAGCTTTGGTGATTTAGATGGCAACGGAAAAACCGATATTGCTATTCACTCAGGTCCTGTATCTGGTTTTCAGGAGCTCGATGAGAAGGACGAGTGGGGGCATTTTACTTATTTTAAAAGCTTACCCAATATCAACTGGCAAGATCCTAATTTAAAAATGCTAGACCTCAATGGCGATGGCCATGCCGATATCCTGATTACCGAAAACCATTGCTTTAGTTGCTATTATTCTTTGGCTAAAGAGGGATATACAGAAGCCCAACGACTCAGCAAGGAAATGGACGAAAACCTGGGTCCAAATCTGGTATTTAACGACCTTAAAAACCTTGTGTTTACTGCCGATATGAGTGGCGATGGCCTTACCGATATCGTAAGAATTAACAATGGCGCCATCGACTATTGGCCCAATATGGGTTATGGTCGTTTTGGAGCCAAGGTATCCATGAAAAATGCTCCTCGCTTTGATTATGCCGATATGTTTGACCCAGGCAGAATTCGCTTGGCCGATATTGATGGAAGTGGCACCACCGATATCCTTTATGTGGGTCGAAAAACCATGGCCTATTATAATTTGGCTGGCAATGCTTGGTCTGCTGCCGAGGAAATAAAACTCATGCCTCCCGTTGACTCAGCTTCTACAGTTACTGTGATGGATTTAATGGGAAAAGGAACCAGCTGTATTGTTTGGTCCACCACCCTCCCCTATTCCAATAGCAATAGAATGCAATATATGGAGCTCACCGGTGGAGAAAAGCCTTTCCTTTTGCAAGAAATGAATAACAATATGGGCGGAGTCAGAAAATTTCAATATGCTCCATCCACCAAGTTTTATTTAAAAGACAAAAAGGCTGATAATGATTGGATCACCAAATTATCCTTTCCGGTGCAGGTACTCGAAAAAACCTTAACCATCGATGAATTAACAGAATCGGTTTATACCAACAAATATGCCTATCACCATGGATATTTCGATGGTCAAGAACGAGAGTTTCGCGGATTTGGAATGGTAGAACAGTGGGATAGCGACGATTATGAAGTATCCATTACTGATGAATTCGAAAACATCAATCAAGGGCCTGTATATACCAAAACCTGGTTTCATACCGGATTTTATCAGCAAGAAAAAGCCATCAGCCAACAATATATGAGCGAATATTTTGATGGTGATGAGCAAGCTTGGTTTTTTGACGATACTATTTTACCAGAAGACTTAAGCGCAGCCGAAATACCTCAAGCTTGCAGAGCACTAAAAGGCAGCGTACTCCGAAGAGAAGTATATGCCAAAGATGGCAGTGAGGTGGAACACCTTCCCTATACTGTGGAAGAAAAAAGCTACCACATAAATAGGCTACAAGAAAAAGCCGATAGCAAATTTGCTGTATTCTTGGTTACAGAAAACGAGACCATCAGCTATCAATACGAAAGAAACACCAGCGACCCTAGGGTGATGCATAAAATTGTGTTGGAAAATGATGATTATGGAAACATATTGCGCCAAAGCCAAATCAGCTACCCACGAAGAGCAATAGATGCCTTAGAAGAGCAAAAGGAACTACTGGTTAGCTATCAGAAGAATAGCTTTATCAATAGTCCCAGCGCTTCTTTCTACCGACTTTCGGTACCTTATCAGGAGCAAGCTTTTCAGATTTATGGTTTTAGTAATAGCAGCAGTACCAAACTCACTGCTGAAGATTTTACCAATGCTGAAACTTGGACCACCTTAAACTATGAGCAAGAAAACATTGGTGATGAAAAACAAAAACGAATGCTTTCTCACAGCAAGCAATTATTTTATACTGAAGATTTAAGCAGCTCTTTAAGCTTAGGGAATATTGCCTCTCATGGCCTCCCCTATCAAAGCTATAAATTGGCCTATACCAATGGTTTATTGGATAATTTGTGTTTGCTAAATGAGGATGGTGAAAACCTCCACAACAATTTATTAAGCAAGGCCGATTTAGAAGAGGAGCTTTTAAACAGAGGGCAATTTATAGAAATCAATGGCGATTATTGGCAACAAGGCGATATTCAGGAGTTTGCTCCGGCCAATTTCTATTTGCCTTTCAAAATTACCGATGCCTTTGGCAACAGCAGTAGCATGCAATACGATGATTATGGTCTGTTCTTGGAAAAAGTAAGCGATGCATTGGGAAATGAAACCCATATCCTCAACGATTACTGTGCTTTGCAACCCATAGAAATCATCGATGCCAATCTCAACCATAGCCAAGTGGCTTTTGATGCATTAGGCATGGTGACAGCAACCGCCATTAAAGGCAAAGAGCTAAGCCTAGGAGTATGGGAAGGCGACTCCATTGATGCGCCAACGGTGAGCATGGATTATGATTTGGACCAATGGAAGCTGCATCAGAAACCTGTATTTGTACATACTCAGGCTCGCGAAACCCATCAAGACGCCGAAACCAATTGGCTACACAGCTACACCTATAGCGATGGATTAGGGCGTGAGCTTCAAACCAAAGTACAGGCTGAGGATGGAAAAGCCTGGTATATTAATGAGCAAGGCATTCCCGATGAAGAGAACGATTGTAGTACCCGCTGGACCTCCACCGGAAGAAGCATTTATAATAATAAAGGCAAGGTGGTGAAGCAATACGAGCCATGGTTTTCCAATACCCACAAATATGTGAGTGAAACATTACTCAATGAGTTTGGGCAAACACCGGTAATGTATTACGATCCTTTAGGAAGGGTGTATCATACCCAATTACCCGATAGAAGTTTTACCAGAGTAGAATTCTCTCCATGGCATCAAGAAAATTGGGATAATAATGACACCTTATTGGATAAAGATGAAGATGACCAATACATTTGCCAATGGTATACCGAGCGCGTGATTGAAACTACTGATCATCCAGAAAAAGAAACCGCAGTTCAAGCTGCCTTACACGCCGGCACACCACAAATTCAGCATTTCGATAATTTGGGTCGTATGTTTTTAACAGTGGACGACAATGGCACTGAAGGCCAATATCAAGTCCGACAGAAACTAAACATTCAAGGCCAGCCTATGGTGGTAAAGGATGCCAAAGGTCGTGATATGACCACCAATAGTTATAATCTATTGGGAGAGCCTATTTACACTTACAATATTGACTCAGGTCGCAGGTGGCAACTGACAGATGTGGCACAAAAGCCAATGGCACAATGGAACAATCGTCAGCATAAAACCATAAATGCCTACGATGAATTACAAAGACCCATTTCTGTTTCCTTACATAGCGATGGAGCCATACAAAAAGTAGAAAAAACTGTTTATGGCAGTATGAGTAGCAATAATACCAATGGCCAAATCATAGAATTATACGACCAAAGTGGTAAAAAAACCATTCCTAGCTACGATTTCAAAGGAAATATGCTATATTTGAACCACCAAATGTCTATAGATTACAAAAATATCCTCAACTGGAATACTTCACCAGATCTGAGCTCCGAAATATTCTCCCAAAGCTTTGTTTACGATGCTATGAATAGGCCCGTGGAGCTGAGTAAGCCCGACGATACTATTGAGCAATTCACCTATAATAAAGCTGGATTGCTGGAAACAGTTAAGGCAATGGTAAAAGGCGAAGATGGGGTATTTGCCGTAACCAATATCAACTATAATGAAAAAGGCCAAAGAACTGGTATTTATTACGGAAACGGAAGCAAAACCAGATATGATTACGATGAAGAAACATTCAGGTTAAAACGCATGTTAACCACCCGAAATATGGGTTCTGATATTTTACTGGATTTAAATTATATTTACGACCCAGTTGGAAATATCACAGAAGTAGACGACCCTGCTCAAGAAACCATTTATTACAACAATAGTGAAATTAAGGCCAAGGGGAAATATAGTTACGATGCTCTGTATAGGTTAAAAACAGCCACCGGAAGAGAGCTTCGCAGTTTACAATTACCCAATCAATCCGATTTTGCCAACAATATTGGTTTCTCAAGTCCCGAAGCCAATTCCATGCAAAATTACACCCAGCAGTTTCAATACGACGAATTGGGAAATCTTATTCAAATGAAATCTGTTGATGAATGGACCAGAGATTATTTTTATGATTTTGTGGAGGATAATTATTTATTAGGTCATACCGAAGATTTAATAGAGTATGAATATGACGAGCATGGAAATTTGACCCAAATGCCTCATCTCTCACAAATAGATTGGTCTTATAAAGACGAACTCTTGAATGCCATATTAAATGCCAGTGGCGATACAGCCTACTATGTTTACGATGCCGGAGGCGAAAGAGTAAGGAAGGTTATTGAGAAAACTGGTGGTATTGTAGAAGAGCGAATCTACCTAGGTGGATACGAAATATTCAGGAAATCAGTATCTGGAGTATTAGGTTTTGAAAGAGAGACTTTGCATGTTTCTGATAATGAAAAGAAAATCGTTTCGATAGAAACAAAAACGAAGGAGAATGCAACCAGTATCCAGAACCCAGTACCTAGCATCCGCTACCAATACGATAATCATTTGGGCTCTTCTACCCTTGAGCTTGACCATAGTGCTGCACTTATTTCTTATGAGGAGTATCATCCTTTTGGTACCACTTCTTATCGTTCTGGTAGTACTGAGAATGAGGTTTCTATGAAACGTTATAAATATGTTGGTAAAGAGCGGGATGACGAGACCGGTTTGTACTATTATGGAGCTCGGTATTATGCTGCTTGGTTGTGTCGCTTTGTTTCTGTGGACCCCTTAGCAACAGAAAGACAATGGTTAAATCCATATAATTACGTTCAGAACAATCCAATTAATCGTGTAGATCCTACTGGTGCTTTGGATGAGGATCCACCGAAAGGAAAAGGCTCTATTTCTAGTTCTATCAAAACAGATACACAGGTTGAGAATATTATTGACCACGATAACAA
Organism: Bacteroidales bacterium; assembly: GCA_016744655.1. Taxonomy (GTDB): domain Bacteria; phylum Bacteroidota; class Bacteroidia; order Bacteroidales; family UBA12170; genus UBA12170. Next base: position 7,678 of record JADGDY010000144.1, read on the forward strand.
AACTATTAACCATACATCAACATCACAAAGCTATTTTGGCGATGAGTTAACGGCAAGTAATCGGGTGAACTTTAAAATTAGTCAAAATAGTGAAGGAACTTATGATATTTCAGGTTATGCTAGTTCATTAGAATATACAGATGGGAAAATAACGGGTATTCATTCTGAAAGATTCAGTTATGATAATGTTTCTGACCTTTCACAATTAGATGATGGATTTTCGGCATATGTTTCAAATACACTATCCGAAGCAATGCCTGGTTTAATAAATGGTAATATAACAATGTCGGATAGATTTTCTTTTTTACATTCGAAAGCGATGGATTATATAGGGCTTGGTTTAAGCGTTGGTGCTACTGGAGCAACTACGGCATCAACTTTAGGTAATCTGAGTAATAAATTAAGTTTATTGGATGAAGGTAAATTTTTAGGAAACTACAAAGGAGCAAGCAATACTTGGAGCTTAGGTTTTAAAGGCAATCAACATGTATCTTCTACACTTGTGACTGCTGAAAAATCGAAGTTCTTGAATAATGTTAAAGTATTACAAGGGGTTAAAGCTGGTGGGTATATTCTTGGTGGTCTTGGAGTTGGAATTTCAGCGGCTCAGTTTGCTACAACAAACGACCCAGGTAAGATGTTTGAATATGGCTTTGATGTAGCCATGGGTTTGGTTGGGTTCGCAGGTTTACCTGGGGCAGCTGTATCAGGCTTATTTTTTGCTACTAAACCATTACAAAAACAAAATGCCAAACACATCAACAAGGCTCAATCTGGAATGAGCGATTTAGGAAAGGGTTTTCATGCTATTCAATTAGCTCCGTTTAAATAAAAAAATGTCATATGTATTTATTTGATTATATTTTTTACAGAATAAGCAAGATTTATTTAAAAACTAAAATAGAAACTGTATATCCAGAGCTTGGAGGCGGTGCAGTGACATCCTTATTTCAAGGTTTTAATATAGTTGCCCTGTTATACTTTTTGTTCTCAATAAAAATGACCACTTATTCATGGGCTTATATATGGGTGCCATTAGTTATTTTCAACTGGTTATTTTTGTTTAATCGCACGAATTTTAAAAAGTACCAGCAGCAATGGGATGACGAAGAGAAGAGAAAAAGACGAATAAAAGGAGTATTGATAATTGTTTACATAATAGCTTCGATATACTTTTTCGGATTATCACTAAGTAAAATGTATTAAAAATTAGCCTCGGCAAGTAACAGTACACTATAGGAGTATTGAATGAATTAGTACCTAGTAAGAAAAGAGACCTTTGATAAAGGGTCTCTTTTCTTTGTTTTTATGTAGAGACTATCAAATGAAATATTTTATCTTTGATAGATAATAAACATAAGCATTGAATGATTATCAAAATATAAAAGAACAAGGACACTTAGGTGGCTTCGAAGTTTACCGTAAATCTGTGGCCGGAACTCTAGATTTTGAAAGAGAAACGCTTCATGTTTCTGACGACCAGAAAAAAATCGTTTCCATAGAAACAAAAACCGTGGAGGATGGTGATGTAATCAGCTCTCCAGATGCTGTTATCCGCTATCAATACGATAATCATTTGGGCTCTTCTACCCTTGAGCTAGATCATACTGCAGCACTTATCTCTTATGAGGAGTATCATCCTTTTGGAACTACATCTTATCGTTCTGGCAGTACTGATAATGAGGTTTCTATGAAACGTTATAAATATGTTGGTAAAGAGCGAGACGACGAGACCGGCTTGTTTTATTATGGAGCTAGGTATTATGCTGCTTGGTTGTGCAGGTTTGTTTCTGTGGATCCTTTGCAGTTTGATTATCCGCAATTGACTCCCTTTAATTATGCAGGTAATAAACCTATTACACATATTGATATTGATGGAATGCAGAGTAGTGGGGATGAAAAAATAACAACTCAACCTAGATATTCAGAGCAAAGAGATGATGATGGTAATCTATTGAGCAAAACTAAAGAACAATCTTCATTAACACTAAATGATGATGGTTCAGTTACAGTTCATAATCTAAAAGGAACCATGAAATATAATGATGATGGTACAACATCTACGTTTGTTGAACCTTATTCAGAAACGGTAAATAATTCGGATGAGCTTTCAGACAAAGGAAAAGAATATTTGAATTTAATATCAAACTATGCAGCTGAAGGAACTAAAGGTTTCATTAGAAGTCAGGGATTTAATTTTGCTGAAACTGGTTTTAGTAAATATAATCCAAGACAAGACTACTTTAATAAACTTGCACCTTTAAAAGAGAATTTAATTAAAGGAAAACTGTCAAAAGAAAATTATGCATGGGCCAGATATCAAGCGCAAAGAAGTGTAAGAAGTAAATCTTCAACTTATGGTAAATTAATTGCTGAGGTTGCTAAAACTTCAAAACAGCAACAGCAACATGCACATGAAATCTCCAGAGGATTAAAAGAATTTCCTAAAAATGCACAAGGAACAAGAAAATCGATAAATACTCTAGCACAATATTCTAAATCAATTTTTAGAGGTTTAACTGTACTTTCTGCATCCTTATCAGTTTACGATGTTATTACTTCTCCTGATCCTAATAAAGCAGCTGCTCAGGAATTAACTGGATGGGCTGGTGCTACAATGGGTTCTTTATCTGGAGCAAAAATGGGGTTTGCTGTAGGAGCTTTATTTGGTGGTGTTGGAGCCCCAATTGGAGCAATAATTGGCGGAATTGCAGGTGGAGCATTTGGCTATTGGGCTGGTGCAAAAGCTGGAAACGCAGCATATGAAAAATTGAATCATTAAAACCAAATATGATATGAAGCTAAAAATTGATGACGCAGGCGTCCTTATAGTGAAAAATAATAAATATTATTCTTGGGATAAAATTGCTATTATTAGTGGGTATCTAATTTTTGGATATGACACAGATATTATGGTCATTGAAATATTATTTGACGACGGTTTTTTGTTGAAGCTTGATGACAGTGCTAATCATTTGTTGACTAATGTGCTAGCCAACAAGCTGGAGAACTTTAATATAAACTGGTATAAGGAGATACACTCTTCTACTGAAGAAAATAAAGTTGTTAAAATATTTTCAAAATAGATAGTGTACGATATAGCACTTTTTAAAATAGCAGAAGCCTTGCAGAGATGTAGGGCTTTTGTTTTATAGAATACTTTGAATTTTCCTTTTAGAGATAAAGGCATCAATTACAGAAAAGAGATTACTAAAAAGTGGTCTCTTTTCTTCGTTTTTTCGAGGGAAGTTTCCATAGAATCCACTATCTTTGATTGGTAATAAATACAAGTATTTGATAGACTTTCAGAATATAGAAGAACGAGCAAATATAGGAGTTGAGAAGGTAACAAATAAAACTCACGCCACATCATTCCCTAAGAAAAGCAGTAAAGAATCAGGTCGCATTTTTAAAGACTTTCAAAGAAAGTCTACTCCGCCTAATAGTATTGCCGTTAAGCGGAAATGATATTTAGCAGGATAAAAAACGGAGCATGTCTGACGAACGTTAGGTTCCGACGTAGGAGGAATCTAAAAGGAGGAGTTCTCCGTTTTCCGAAGAAATATCATTGTAGTAGGCAATAATATTCAGCGGATGTTTTTGAACACTTTTTCCAAAAAAGTGTTGAATAAAAATTTATATTTGAACCACCAAATGTCAACCGATTACAAAAATATCCTCAACTGGAATGTTTCGCCAGAGCTGAGCTCCGAAATATTCTCCCAAAGCTTTGTTTACGATGCTATGTTATATGAGACTGCACGACAGAATGGAGTGCTTAGTAGAATCAAATCCCGACAACGAAGTTCGTCGGGGAATAGGCCCGTGGAGCTGAGTAAGCCCGACGATACTATTGAGCAATTCACCTATAATAAAGCTGGATTGCTGGAAACAGTTAAGGCATTAGTAAGAGGAGAAGATGGGATATTTGCGGTAACCAATATCAACTATAATGAAAAAGGGCAAAGAACCGATATTTATTATGGTAATGGAAGCAAAACCAGGTATGATTACGATGAGGAAACTTTCAGGTTAAAACGCATGTTGACCACCCGAAATATGGGTTCTGATATTCTACTGGATTTAAATTACATGTACGACCCAGTTGGAAATATCACAGAAGTAGACGACCCTGCTCAAGAAACCATTTACTACAACAATACCGAAATTAAGGCCAAGGGAAAATATACCTACGATGCTCTGTATAGGTTAAAAACAGCCACCGGAAGAGAGCTTCGCAGTTTACAATTACCCAATCAAAGCGATTTTGCCAACAATATTGGTTTCTCAAGTCCCGAAGCCAATTCCATGCAAAATTACACCCAGCAGTTTCAATACGACGAATTGGGAAACCTTATTCAAATGCAATCTGTTAATGAATGGACCAGAGATTATTTTTATGATTTTGTAGAGGATAATTATTTATTAGGTCATACCGAAGATTTAATAGAGTATGAATATGACCAACATGGAAATTTGACCCAAATGCCTCATCTCTCACAAATAGATTGGTCTTATAAAGACGAACTCTTGAATGCCATATTAAATGCCAGTGGCGATACAGCC